>URJU01000016.1 GCA_900548315.1 uncultured Coprococcus sp.
CGTGGGCTCGGAGATGTGTATAAGAGACAGGTATATCTCTTTATTATGCCCGCATGTCCAAACGTAAATGCCGTTCCAAGGGATGCAACCGCATTGTCAAATCCTGCCTGATGCATAGAGATCACATCCATATATCCCTCACAGCATATAAATCCCTTTCTTCTGCTGCGTCTTGCAATATTCATGGCAAACAGTGTATGGCTCTTATCAAATACCGCGGTATCGCTGGTGTTGATGTACTTTGGCTTTCCATCCCCCAGCACTCTTCCTCCAAATGCTATAACCTTGCCGTTGATGTCAAGAATGGGGATCATCGCTCTGTTCCAGAACTTGTCCACACCGCCTTCCTTCTCTGATATCTCCACCAGTCCGGAATTTTTCAGCTGTTCGTCTGTATATCCCTTGCTCCTAAGATATCTGTACAGGTCATCCCTATATATATCAGCATATCCAAGTGCAAATTTATTTATGGTCTCATCAGTGAGACCTCTTGTATTTCTATAATAATCATACGCTTTCTCACCGTGCTGTCCATGTTTCAGTATATAGTGAAAATACGCTGCAGCAGTCTTATTCATCTCCCTCAGTGTTATCTTGTACTGCTCTCTTGACCTCTCCTGCGCGCTCATAGATTTCTCCGGCAACTGTATGCCCGCCCGCTCTGCAAGCCTTTCAACAGCCTCAGGGAAATTCAGGTTCTCGTATTCCATGACAAATGTAAATACATTTCCGCCAACACCACAGCCGAAACAATGATACATCTGTTTCTCTCTGTTAACCTTAAACGATGGAGTCTTTTCGTGATGGAAAGGGCAGCATGCCTCATAATTACTTCCCTTCTTCTTAAGGCTCGCGTAACTGCCGATGACATCCACTATGTCATTGCGCGACAACACCTCATTTATCACTTCGTCCGAATAATACAATTCGATTCCTCCTTAAACTTTCCACGACTTTGGTATGTATATGCTCTTAAATGTCTCTATTGCATAATTGTCCGTCATACCGGCTATATAATCACACACCACCGTCTTGGGATCCTCTCCCATATATATCATCTCCACACACTCATTTGTAAGTCTGCTTGCATCCTCTATGAAATATTCATACAGTATCCTGAGCATTTTATCCGCCTTTAGTTCCTCACTCTTGGCAATAGGATTGGTGTAGAGATATGTAAACATATATTTTCTGAGTTTTCCCAGCGCATCACCTATGACCGGTGACATGCGTACCTCATCTTTATCCATGCTTGTCTTTATAACATCATGTATCAGACAGTTCAGTCTGGTCCTTGTGGTCTTTCCAAGTATATCAGTAATATTTCCCGGGAGATCCTCCTCCTTCAATATATTACCTCTTATTGCATCATCTATATCATGATTGACATACGCTATCTTATCCGCCAGTCTGACGCACTGACCCTCAAGCGTATGTGGGGTACACGATGTCTTATGATTCAATATCCCATCGCGGACCTCCCAGGTCAAATTCAGCCCCTCTCCTCTGTTCTCCAGGCGTTCAACCACCCTCACACTCTGTACATTATGACTAAAATTATTGCCTGCACAGGATGCAAGTGTTCGTTCTCCCACATGTCCAAACGGAGTATGTCCCAGGTCATGTCCAAGTGCTATCGCCTCCGTGAGATCCTCATTGAGTCTGAGTGATCTCGCAATGGTTCTGGCTATCTGTGCCACCTCCAGGGTATGGGTAAGTCTCGTCCTGTAATGATCATCTCCGGGCGACAGAAACACCTGTGTCTTATGCTTTAATCTCCTGAACGACTTACAGTGCAGAATACGATCCCTGTCTCTCTGGTACACCGTTCTCAGATCGCACTGATCCTCCTGTCTGTCACGGCCTCTTGACTTGTCGCTGAACGATGCAAACGGACTTAGATTCTGATGTTCACGCTGTTCCTGCTCCTCTCGTATTGTCATATATTTCTCCTATCCACATATATAAACAAAACCTAACAGTATCTATTCCAAATCATATCTTATTAACCACACATTTCTATTCTTCTGTCTTTTTTCTCATAATCCTTTTTTTATTTTCATTTTTTTATTTTTTTTGCATTTTATATGAATATACCAAGAAAAAAGTGTATGTCGTAATGGCTATGGCTGGCATATCATTTTCCCGTAGCCATTATGAACATACACTTATAATTTTTTCCTTGTTCTTTCTATTTTTCTATTGCATTACCTAAAATTACACTACAGATCCCTCACATTCTGTTCACCATATTAATTCTTGCCAAATCTGGACTCATCCTGAACGATGCTCACCTCACTTCCGTCCCTGGCATCGATCATGATAAGCTGTATTGGATATGACTCATCACTTCCCCTGTCAGTATCCAACTGGGCAAAAGCATACACCGGTATCGCCTCATATTCACCATCACCGATCTTCGTTCTAAAGTATGTCAGTCTGACATCGTTGAACTCCACCTTGTTGTATCCTCTGTAATCGGCAAAATGCTCCGGCATACATTTCTGCAGGCTGTCCACTGCGTCTTCCCAGTTTATAAGTGTTACTGCCTGAACGGCATCCTCATCTGATCTCATAGGCCATGTGCATATAAAAGAAACCAGCCCGTCACTGTCAAAGGTTATAGTATACTCCGACTTTTCCATATAGTAATAGTTATCCGGATTGAAATTATCCTCATTACTCTGATGAGATATAGTGTCAACACCAAATGCCTCCGGCTGATATAATGGCTGTCCTGTCACCGCCGCTCCAAGTTCGACAGAGTATCCGTTCTTCTCATATCCGCACGCCTCATCTCCGCCATTTGCATCATAATATCCATATTCTCTGTATATCTCATTCTCGGAAGTCATTGCGACATCCTTAAAGCCCCACTTTGCCATGTAATCCATAGCTTTAGCCAAAGCCTCGTCCTGGCTCAGTCCGCATTTGTTGTCTTCATCCACGGCTGCCCATATTGGAGAATTTCTGTTGATGGCATCAAGTTCTTCACTGTCATATGTCATGTATGCCACAAAAGTTGCTCCCAATTTCTGCATATCCTCCGGCACTTCTTTCGCAGATGCCAACTGCAAGTTAAATCCCTCATCCGTGGACCATGACTGATCAAAGAAGTACAGTATGTACTCTGTGCCATCAATCTTCCCAATAAAATAATCTTTACCGTAGTCGACTGCTGCCCCTTTATCAGCAAAAATCGCGTCTATCTGCGCCTGGCTCACTTCATCCTTCAGATCATAAGGATACTCAAACACCCCTTCTTCTTCGTCAAAAATGTTCTTCAGTATCCTCTCTCTATCAGACGCGTCTATCTTTCCCATAGTGAATTTCTTTGTATACATCTTGTCCGTATCAGGGACATTGATCTTATCAGTTTTTATACACGCCGACTCAACGGTCCCACAGTCATCCGACCTGATGTCAACGTCTGCGCTCCCAGGTATATCCAAAGCTGCTGCAAGACCTCCCACACTGTCCTCTTCCTCGGCTGTACTTAGCGCATCACTTCCGCCGGTGTATTCCTTCACATCATCTCCCTCTATAACAGATACGTTTATCCCATCATCATTTTTTGTTGTACAGCCAACGAACGCAAGTGCCATACACATTGCCGCTGCACAAGCCAGAATTCTTCGCCTTCTCATATTTTTCATAATTACTCCTTCCCTTATCCGTTCGGACTCTCCATATAATTCTTTCATTATCCTTTTTCGGGTATAACCCGAGTATTTATATATCACTCTGCATCTCCAAGATATACCGACACATAGTCAAACGATTGAGAATATCCGTCATCACTGGATACAAACATATATGAATCGTTGATCTCGCTCTTATCAACAAGGAAATATACTTTTAGATCATGCTTTTCACTATCCTTGTCAAGCACTACCTCCACATCATGCACATCTGCCTTCTGGCCATCGATCTCTGCATATGCAGGAGATACAAACGTCATCTTCTGACTGTTCTGTGCACTTGCATCGTAACCGGCATAGTAATAATTTGTAGTTTCCGGAGTCTGCAATTCTTTTGATCCGTTTATCTCCCCCCTGTCGAGGTAAAAATCAAGGACATTCTCAGCGCTGTCAGCGCCCTCTGCCTCTACACCCTCATATGTCATATCCACAACTACCATACGTAGGCTGCTATCGTTGCAGTCATCCCAAGTCGAGAACATATCATCCGTGGTCTCCTTAAGTCTCCTGCATCTGACTGTCTTAAACTTACCATTTTTATCAACAAATCTACTGTCAATGTCGCCAAACCAATAGGTTATGTCGCTCTCAGGTATTTTGCATGTATTGTCATATACCTTTATACCGTTAACTGTCATCTCATATCCTGCTTTGATAAACTTCTCATTCACATTTACGATTGTGAATCTATCCTTAGTCTCATCTACAAAGCTCTCTCTATCATTCTCCGCATCTGCATCATCCTGTACATCATCTTCAACCAAAGTCCATTTTGCAGGGTCATCTCCTATTTCCTCATTGATCGACATTCCTGCTATCACTTTGCTAAGATCCGTTTCAGTTATCGACCGTCCTACATACATAGTTACGATCACCGAGTGTTCTTTGACAGGAATATACGCCAGTCTGTTGAAGGAGTAGTCCACACCGCCCCTCTCAAAAAGCTGATACTCATAGTCACCTGCTTTTAATGTCTGAGCCTTTCCAACATCCCGGTTCACCACATCATACGATTTGCCATCCCACTCTGATGCTGCAACAGATATACCCATATCAAGTTCTCCATCTGTAACATCATATTTGTTCTCCTCCACCTGAACCATTCCAGCAGGCAGATAGCTGAATTTTATCTCCACATATCTCCTGTCAGGATCAACAGAATATGTAAGTCCGTCACTTCCCACCTTTGAGTTTACTTTTTCAGAATAACATTCATCTGGGATATCTCTCTTCTCTATATCTGACAGATCTGCCGTATCTTCCGCTGTAGCGTTTTCCCCTGACATGCCTTCCTGTGAATACACGTCCTCATTCATCTGAATCGTTACTGTAGCCGTATGTCCGTCCCGGCTGACTGTGAATCTATATACCGTAACGGCTGCACGGATCGACACCGGCAGCAGTACCACCGCACATGTTAAAATTACTGCCACCTTGGTAAATTGTCCAAATCCTCCATAATATTTCTTTTTACTTGTCTGATCCCCAGACTTCTCAACCTCCTTTATTCCATCCAGTATCCTCTCTTTTCTTGCCTTGTATTCCGCAGAAAATTTATGCACATCCTCTTTGTCATGTATATTATTATTCTCCATACAGCATCATCTCCTTTACAATCAATTTATGAGCCCTCTTGATCGCCCTCTCGTATTTCTTCCTCACAGTACTCTCCGACATATTCATGACAGCCGCCGTCTCTCTCACGCTTAGCTGCCGCGCTGCCCTAAGCCTCAGCACAAGAGCGTCATCATCTGAAAGTTTGTCCAGAACAGAGTCTAACATCTCCCTGTTCTCCACATCCTCCGTCATTTCCCGATGACCGGCAGTACCTCCGCCATGCCAGATCATATTCTCAAATGCATCTTCGGATAAAGCATCTCCCGAAAATGTACACACAGTCTCCGCATTCCTTTTATTCTTTCTGTACATATCTATAGAAATGTTTTTTGCGATCCTAGTTATATACGCCGCTCTCTTATCATCAGCCATCCTTCGCACAACATCCCTGTGTCTGATTATTTTCAAAAAGGTCTCCTGTACTGCCTCCTCTGCCTGCCATGTATCTCCAAGTATGGCATTTGCCAGTCGGAATATCTTCTGCTCATACGTGTCGTAATATTCTTCTATAATCTCACTGTCTTTTTTATCTTTATGCATAATCTTCCTGTTCCTTTTTCGTGTGTGTCCACATACCCACAATACATTATCATAAGTCCATCTTTGCATGCCATTTGAACGTTCACTATATATAACGGATAGCTTACCACAAATGTGACATATATTTTTATTTTTATATCACCTTACACGCCCAGCCCCAGCAAAATTAATATAAAAAAGACAGATACCTGTCACCATACATTACCGGTAACTGGTATCCGTCCTTTTTCATCATTTTACATCTTTTCTTATATTAGGTCTGTATTTACTTCATAAGCCCCTGATCGTTCAGATCCGTAGCCATATCAAGAAAACTAAAATTCTTCCATGTATCATCCTTGTAGACGATGCCACCCTTGTCATCACAACTGTCTATCCACTGCTGTTTTGTCTTTTCAAGCTCTGTGTCGACCTGCGCCTCTGCAGACTGATAAGCAAAACTGTCAAGCAGATCACTGTCATGGTCTGAGAGTACAGCTATGGCATAATATGCTGTCTCCGCCTCATACACCTCTGTACACTGCCCGGCAGCAAGCTTATCCATCACTTCATTCATATCATCTGCATAACCGCCGACATAACTCTGTTTCTCCTCAGAATAGGCATCGACGCCATACTTCTTGGCTGTCTCCTCGGCATCTGCCCCTGCATTTATTTCCTTGACAGCAGCCTCAGCCTTGGACTTCATATCCGCAAGCTCTTTGTCATCAAGCTTTACATAATTGCCATTATCATCCGTCATCGGATTGCCATCGTCGTCAGCCTTTACCTTCGGGAATGTAATATAATATATCTTCTGGAAATTATAATCCTTATACTGCTCCTTCAGATCCGCTGTGAGTTTCTTTCCGAGTTCATTACGAGTATTCGTCTCAATCTTGTTCATTATGGAAGTATCATTGAACACGGAATCTATGAGTTCATCACTTATTCCATACTTCTCCCTCACTGACTTTGGTACATAAGTTGTAAAGTTCTTTATGAGACTGTCTCTGGTGTTCTCATCATCTTCAGTGAATTCCATTCCGGCATCCTTAGCCGCATCCCCTGCCATCTTGGTCTCCACTATATTATCAATGACAACCTGCTTGTACTTCTCCTCGTCCTTCTGTATGTCCTCATACTGTACAGTTCCCGACAAAATCTCAAGTATACTGTAAAGCATAAGCTCATCTTTACCTATATTATACTCACCAACTGTCATAACAGCATCACTGTTATCCGTCGCCTTGCTGTCCGTGCTGCTTGCGGTACTCTGTGTCTTACCACCATCAGAGGTATTATCCGTACTGCCGCAGCCCGCCAATATGGACAGACCAAGTGCTGCCGCACATACACAACTTGTTAATCTCATTCTCTTCATAGCCTGCTTCTTCGTCCTTTAGTTTTATTATAAAATGATATCTCACACTTATTGTCGCCCTTATTCATTATCCCTATGGATCAATGGTCAGTATTACTCTCTTGCATCATCCTGTTCCGTATCATCCTCATCCACATTGATCTTAGAGGCATCTATGAGATGCTTGGTAATCCTGCCCATAGGCAGCGCCTCGCCATCGTCTGTCTCCTCGGTCTCCGTTTCACTTCCATCTTTGCTCTCTATCTTATCATAGAGTCTGTTGATAACCATAGAGCTTGCATACGCAAGAACACCTATGAGTATCAGAAGCCATAGCACCCATGTATAATATAATATCTTGTTGTTGGAAGCATAGAGTACTATAGGAAGTACCCATATAAAGAACATATAGAACCATGATCCAAGATTCGCAATACATATCAGAAATGAGTTCTTTATATAGTTACCTGTCGTGTTCTCATATCTAGCCACCATCGGGAAAAGCATTGGAAGTGTAAAACTGAGGAACACTGCCTCAAGTGCCATAAGTCCGAGGATCAGTGCGTATCCCAGGCCTCCCATCGAAAACGAAAGTACATATTCCACATACATCGCTGCCAATATGACCAATATGACAAGCCACACCTTGGTGGCCGGTTTGAAGTTCTTCTTAAATGCAGACCAGTAACTCTTCCACACCGGTCCTTCCTGATCTTTTACAAGCTTAGTCGTAAAAGAATACATAGCGGTTGTCGCCGCTCCTATGGTAAAAATGGGAATACTTGTGATTATAAACAAAATATTGATTATAAATAAGTCTCCGAATTTCTCCAGTTTCTGAAATATATTTGTTTTGATATTTCCATTCTGTGCCATATGTTCTCCTCAAAAATACAAGGCACACAATTGCTTGTGTACCTTGTGTGATAAATATTGTGTATTGTTGCAATTAACCCTTTACAGCTCCACTTGTCATACCAGCAACGATATTCTTTGCCAGACACAAGTAAACTATGATAACTGGGAGGATTGAACATGCGATGAACATGTAAACCTGACCCATATCAAACTTAAGGAAGTCAGCTCCACGAAGAAGTGCTATCAGGATAGGCAGTGTCTTCTTGTTGTCTTTCTTAAGAACAAGAGCTGGTGTGAAGTAGTTATTCCAGCTTGATACGAATGAGAAGATCGCCTGTACTGCAATAGATGGCTTCATAAGCGGAAGCGCTATCTGATTGAAGATACGGAACTCTCCTGCACCGTCTATACGTGCTGACTCAAGCAGCTCCTTCGGAAGTCCTGCGTCCATGGACTGCTTCATGTAGAAGAATACTACAGGTGAAGCAATTGCTGGAACGATCAGCGGAATAAAGCTGTCCATAAGTCCCATCTTGTCAATCAACTGAACGAAACCTAGTGCAGTTACCTGTGTAGGGATCATCATGATTGCAAGTATGAATGTAAATATTGCCTTCTTCAACTTGAAATCGTATGCATAGATTGCAAACGCTGTTACTGTTGAGAAGTACGTACATAAGAATGCTGTACATGCAGCAACTATAAAACTGTTAAGCAAGCCTGTAAATATAGGCTGCGTTCCATGGATAATACCACTGAAGTTCTTAGCTGCGTACTTACTTGGGATCATGGTGAATCCACGGTTAAGCTCAGCATTCGATCTTGTCGCATTTATAAAAAGTACATAGAACCAGAACAGACAAAGAATCGTGATAATTACGAATACTGTATATGCAATGATTCGCCTTGTCTTGACTGGTAAACCTCTTTCTTTCTTTCCGTCCATATTCATCCCCCTTTCTACTTCTCGGTCTGCTTATTCATTCTGAATACAATCATACTCAAGATACCGGTTATAACGAACATGAATACGGAAAGGGCACCGCCCATACCATAATTCTTACTGAACAAGTGCTTGTTCAGAGCCATGATAAGTGTCATGGTTGTGTTCTTTGGACCACCAGAACCGTTTGTCAGAATCTGTGGAACATCGAACATCTGGAGACCACCGATAAGAGATGTGATCATAACATATACCAAGATTGGTCTCAGTATAGGAAGTGTGATCTTGAAGAATACCTGGTTAGATGTAGCTCCATCCACCTCGGCCGCCTCATAAAGTGACGTGTCAATTCCAAGCATACCTGCCAGAAGAAGGATAGTTGTATTACCAAACCACATCAAGAAGTTCATGAATGCAACAAGTGTTCTTGCTGAGCCTGTATGTCCAAGGAAATCATATGGATTTCCCTCAGCTATTACTCCCATGCTCTGTAACATGCCATTGATAGGGCCTACCTTGGAGAACAGAGCAAAGAACAGCATCGCAAAAGCAGATGCCATGATCAGGTTTGGAAGATATATAACCGTCTGGAAGAATGCCTTACCCTTGAGTTTCAGGCTTGGGTTAGCAAACCATGAAGCAAGGAGAAGTGAAACAAGGATCTGTGGGACGAATCCCATGATCCACATAATCATTGTGTTTCCAAAATATGTCCAAATACTTCCGTTCTTGAACATACTAACATAGTTGTCCAATCCCACCGGTTCAGGGCCAATCTCCATAATTCCATCAAAGAAGTGCTTAAAGAAACTGTTATATATAGTTGAGCACAGTGGAATCAACTGGAAAATTATGAAAACAACCGCAAACGGAATCAAGAAAAAGTATCCCCAACGGTTATAGCGTACTATGTTGCCTTTTTTACTTTTCATTCTATAACCTCCCTAGTAAAGTCTGTATGAGCATAAAAAACGTGCCCGTCTGGCACCTGCCAGACAGGCACGCGTATAATACTATGCTTGTGTTATACAGACCTAATATTGATTACTCTACTGTGATTGCTGGATACTTTGTAGCAACATCCTGCTTGAATGCCTCAACAGCCTCATCGTATGTAGCGTACTGACCTGTGAAGTAATCCTTCATAGCCTTCTGGAATGACTCATTGCATCCCTGATCGTAAGCTGAGATGTTAGAAAGGTCGATCTTCTCAACGCCTGCACAGAACATACCGATTGGGTTCTGTCCGCCAAGTACTGCATCACCATATGATGTATCAGCAGCCATAGCATCCATAGCTGGCTTGTTGTTTACGAAGTCGTTATCAGCCTTAACTATATCTGTCATGATATCTGTATCTGTTGTAAGTTTTCTCATGATATCAGCAACAAGTGTTGGGTTGTCTGTGCCTGTAGCACCACAGATCCATGTACCACCCCAGAAGAATCCCTGAGGTCCTGTTGTTGCGCCCCAACCGCCTGCATGTGCGATTGACTTCTCATCATCAGCAGCCATTGAGAAATCGATCATCCAAGCTGGTCCGAAGTAAGCGAATACCTTTCCTTCTGGATAGAATCCAGCTTTCCACTCATCGCCCCAAAGGTCGCCAGTTGTTGTCTGACCAGCATCAAATGATGCCTTCTCTGCATCTGCCCAAGCCTTGAACTGTGGATCGATGTTGAGCTTGCCATCCTCAACCCACTTGCTTGATACGTTGTTTGAATATACACGATATGTATCGTTAACTGTTGCTGTGAGCTTGTAGCCCTTAGCTGCTAACTCTGTACCTGTTGCATAGAATGTATCCCAATCTGATACATGCTTCTGAACCTCTTCAGGATCGTCTGATCCCCACATATCCTTTGCGATGTCTCTGTTGTAGATAAGAACACCAGGACAGCCCTGCCATGAAACACCCTTAAGTGTTCCGTTTGAATCTGTCATAACGTCCTTTGTGTACTGATACTGGTTTGCAAGCTCGTCATCTGTGATTCCGAGATCTGAAACTGACATTGTGTAGTCTGTATCAACATACTTAAGTGCGTAATCAGCCTCTACAAGGAATAAATCGATCTTGTCATCTGCTGATGCATCTGCCTGCTTAAGTAACTGCTGATCCAGGTTATTCTGGTAAGCGTTGTCATCTGAAGGAACGATTACCCAATTAACATCAACATCACCGATCTTACCATGAGTTCCATCAACCTCTTCATATCCTGGATAGTGAGCTGTAAGTCTTGACTTGAACTCCTCGTTCCAAGCGTAGATGTTAAGAATCTTGCCCTCATCACTGTTGCTTACTTCTGCCTCTGAAGTAGTATCTGATGCGTCGTCCTTTGCTGCCTCTGTTGTTGTGTCGTCCTTCTTAGCCTCTGTTGTTGCGTCATCCTTACCACCACAAGCTACGAGTGAAAGTCCCATAGCACATGCTAATGAAAGAACTAATGCCTTCTTGAATTTTCTCACAAAAAAACCCTCCTTAAAAATATAATCTCTTACTCAAATGTGGCAACTTGCCAAACTCCTTTCATACCGGCTAGGCAACCGATAATCAGTCGTCTGTCAATTTAGCCAACTTTCGAGTTCGTTTTATGAACTTGATAAGCAATTTTACTAATCGTTGCTAACAGTTCATTACCCATTTTCCATCGCTTTTCCTTAGCGACAATGTCATTATAGGACATATTAGACAATAATGCAAGTACTTTTTTCGCTTTTTTATGGTAAATTTGTAAATAACACGGCTAAATAGCCTTATTTAACCCTGCTGCTTATGTATTCTTTGATCAAATCAGCCACTTTTTGTGGATTATATACAATCAGGCGGTCATAACCAGACATCTCTGTCATCTCCACATTGCTGTGTAACTCTGCATATTCTTTATAGTATGAATTGTATGTGCCAGCAGGGTCTTCCTCGGAATTTTGCACCAGATCTTCGTATGTCTCCAGTGTATCATCATCCTGATGGAGAAACGGATCCGTATAAGGATTGCAGTATATCATATACATAGGAGTCTTCTCCGGAAGTCCAAGTGCAGCCACCTTGTTAGCATTTTTCACAAGGTTCTTGTCCTCATTGTACATACCCTGGGTATAAAGCCCCTTTTCAATAATGGCATTTCTCCTATCCATCTGGTCCTTTGTGTATATATTGTAGGAATTATCAGGCAGCACACTGTCTGAAAGTCTCTGTCCGCCAATCTTGACAAGCTCAAGCATGATTTTGTTTTCAAATGAACAATATGCATCCTCATCCATTCCCTCATACTGATCTGGGAAATACATCTGGAGTCCCACTATCGCCTCCACCTCATCAGGATACTCATCTGCCCAGTCCACAGCCAATGTTCCGCCGCTCTTGCTCGCCACAAGTATATATGAAGTTCTTCCTGTGACAGCCTTGACTGCCGCTCTTGTCTCGGCCAGCATTGAGTCTATGTCCTTCGGCGCATTCCAGTCATCACTGTAACCACTTCCGCTCCTGTCCACATATATGAGTTCATAGTCAGAAAGTTCATCGAACAACGGTTCAAGCGCTATCGAATCATCTGCAGTCTTATTCGGGTGTATGAACACAAGAGCATGTTCTGCAGTTTCATCTCCCCTGTGTACAACATGTATCTCATGCCCATCTATCTCCACCATCTGTCCCGGAGGGGTCAGGTATTTCTCTTCTTTCTTGAGAGCTTCCCTATGTTTTACATTTGCATAGATAAGCACGCTGCCAAACATCACAACCGTTGCCAGCAGGACTATTCCCACAGCCTTAAGGAGCATCTTGCCCATTTTCTTTCGTTCTTTATTCTTTTCCTCTCTGGTCATCGACATACTCACCGACTTTGGCGGCTCTTTAGGCATTGTTTTCGGGATCATTTTCTCGTTGTTTTTCTCGTTAGTCTTCTTATCAGCATTCATACCTGCGTTTTTACCTCTGTTTCTCTTCTTTTTAGTCATTGTGTCCAAATTAATGCGGAACAACGTAATACAATCTATGATATACCAACAAATGTTAAAAGTAAATAAATTCTATTTGCCCTCGGTTTACTTATATTTTCCTTTATGCTACTATCAAATACAGGATCTTGATAAATAATCATCAAAGAAAGGACATCTGCAAATGTAGTTGCAGAGATACAGGTAACATCAAAGTATATGTCTAAAAAAAATAAGAATTCAAAAAACAAACGTCCAGCAGCGAAAAATCAGGGCAAGCAGGCTGTGCAGTCAAAACATGCAGCCACAGACAATGCCGTATACGGCAAGATCGCAGATACAAAAGAACAGAATGCCCAGAATACGGCAGCTGAGGCTGCAAAACAGCCTGAAAAATTCAGAAAAATCAGCGTTGATGGCACCGACGACAAAATGCCCCACAGCAAGCCGGCAAAAAAGAGTCTGCACGCAGACAGCAACCTTGATATGCTGAACATGAGCAAAAAAGAGCGCAGGGCAGCAAAAAAAGAATTATACCAGAAGAACACAGAAGGGATGAGCCGTAAGGAGAAATTCTCATACTTCTTTGACTACTACAAATGGCAAGTTATAACCCCAATATTAATCGTTGCATTTGTTTGTTATCTATCAGTGACCATCTATATGAACAAGCGACCTGTAGCACTCGGTTTTGTCATTCTAAATGCACAGGATACCGAGGCTGTTGATCTGTCTTTTGAAGATGACTACATAGATTACATTAACATAACCGGCAGCTATCAGTTCAAGGAATCCGTCGGATTAGATATCGACTATGACTATTATACTGAGCATTCCGAGTACATCCAGACAAGCAACAGTACAGACTACAGCATTTTGTCATCCGACTGCGATCTCGGAACATATGACGTTATTATAAGCAATGCAACAGGTATCAAGTACTGTTCTGCACAGAACATCTCCAAGCCATTAAAAGGTTATCTGAGTGAATCGGCGTATGCCGCTCTTGAACCTTACATGGTGGAATTCGATGATCCAAATGGAACCTCAAGAACATATGCCATAGATATCAGTGATACCCAGTTTGCCAAAAATCTGAATTCGGGATACTCCGATGTATATGTCGCTTTCCCAGGAGCAATCGACAGAAACTACACCAACTCACTCAAGTTCCTTGAGTATGTGCTTGGCATAGACCTCTCCGAATAACATATCATATAAAAAGGAAACGCATGATGTATCTGTTCATACCACCACACTGGATCTTAACAGCACATCATGCGTTTTCTTTTTATTTGTATTTTCTTATTTCAATCTCGCTTATTTCATTTTCTTTTATCCAGGCAATTACATGACATCCGATGTTGTCAGTCCTCAGAATCCATATTCATAACCTGTCTCTTTCTTGCAAGCTCGTCATTTGCAAGATACTCATCATATGTAGTCTGCTTGTCTATCAGACCGGTGTTTGTGATCTCTATGATCCTGTTCGCAGTTGTCTGTACAAACTGATGGTCCTGTGAGGAGAACAGTACAACTCCAGGGAACTTGATAAGTCCATTGTTCAGCGCTGTGATGGACTCCATATCCAGATGGTTCGTTGGCTCATCAAGGATCAGTGTGTTTGAACCCATGATCATAAGCTTTGACAGAAGGCATCTGACCTTCTCTCCTCCTGAGAGAACCTTAACTTTCTTCACTCCGTCCTCACCTGCAAAGAGCATTCTTCCAAGGAAACCTCTTACATATGTGGCATCCTTCTCATCTGAGTACTGGGTGAGCCAGTCTACTATCACAAGATCGTTGTCGAACTCCTTGGTGTTGTCCTTAGGGAAATATCCCTGTGAAGTTGTAACACCCCACTTGTAACTTCCCTCATCAGGCTCCTCCTCACCTGCAAGTATCTTAAAGAGCATGGTTGTTGACTTTGTATTTGGTCCTACAAATGCTATCTTGTCATCATGTCCAACTGTGAATGAGATATCATCCAGAAGTTTCTCACCGTCAACTGTCTTTGAGATGTGTGATACTGTGAGTACCTCATTTCCAATCTCTCTCTTAGGTCTGAAATCAATGTATGGATACTTTCTGCTAGATGGCTTGATATCATCCAGCTCGATCTTCTCAAGAGCGCGCTTACGTGAGGTTGCCTGCTTGGACTTTGAAGCATTTGCCGAGAATCTCTGAATGAACTCCTGGAGCTCCTTGATCTTCTCTTCTTTCTTCTTGTTGGCTTCCTTCATCTGCTTGATCATCAGCTGGCTCGACTCATACCAGAAATCGTAGTTTCCTGCGTAGAGCTGAATCTTGCTGTAATCAATATCTGCTATATGTGTACATACCTTGTTCAGAAAATATCTGTCATGTGATACAACTATGACAGTATTCTCAAAGTTGATGAGAAACTCTTCAAGCCATGCGATGGCATCCATATCAAGGTGGTTTGTAGGCTCATCCAGAAGAAGTACATCAGGATTACCAAAGAGTGCCTGCGCAAGAAGTACCTTGACCTTGAGTCCACCGTCCAGATCCTTCATGAGGCTATAGTGGAACTCTGTTCCAACTCCAAGTCCGTTCAGGAGCGTCGAGGCATCCGACTCAGCCTCCCATCCATTCATCTCAGCAAATTCAGCCTCAAGCTCTGCAGCCTTTACTCCGTCCTCGTCTGAGAAATCTTCCTTCATATATATAGCGTCCTTCTCCTTCATGATCTCATACAGACGCTTGTTCCCCATTATTACCGTGTCAAGCACCTGATAATCATCGTACTTGTAGTGATCCTGCTGAAGAACAGAAAGTCTCTCACCATCATTCATGGTCACATCACCCTTTGACGGCTCTATCTCCCCTGACAATATCTTAAGAAATGTAGACTTTCCGGCTCCATTTGCTCCGATAAGTCCATAGCAGTTGCCCTCTGTGAACTTGATATTCACATCCTCGAACAAAGCTTTCTTACCAAATCTCAATGTTACATTATTAGCACTAATCATTGACGTATATACCTTTCACTATTTGCTGTATCTGCACACGCAGACGACTCCATTATCAGTGATTAAGTATAACAATACATGCCAGATGTGTCAACTTTTCATTATGTATAGGGCAGATACATTTCGTTTGCAGCTGCCCCACTCTTCCATATCTCTGTTTCTGTCTTAGAGATTCTTGACTATTGGATCATACAGATCGAGTTCACAGTGCTCTGTTTCTGTGAAATGATCACAGCTCAGACAGCTCTTGCCTGTCACATCATTTGTGTGTCCCTTGCATGAACACTTCTTCTCATACGCACTGCATCTCTCTGCAACTTCCCTATAAGTTTCTGCTGAACTTCTCATGTCATTATCTCCTTTGCCATGTTTGCTATGCATCTATATGCTGCCCTATTATTATCTGCATATTCTGTCACTATATTCATCTTTCATTTAAGTTTCTGTTCCGCATCTTAACCGTGCACAGTCTCAGATTCTTGACAACTCGCTATATATTAAGTACAATCAAAAATAAAAATTTTTAAATGATTGGAGATGAAGTTTTGGGCGTGGGTTCCATAATAAACATTATAATTCTGGTGGTGCTGGTGGCACTGTCTGCATTCTTTTCATCAGCTGAGACGGCTCTTACAACCGTCAGCAAATTCTCCCTTAGATCGCTTGCTGACAACGGCAACAAAAGAGCATCAAGGGTTCTAAAAGTCACAGAGAATTCAAGCAAGCTGATAAGCACTATTCTTATAGGAAACAACATAGTCAATATATCGGCATCATCTCTCACAACTACATTTGTCACAAAGGCTTTCGGAAGTGCAGCAGTTGGAATCGCAACAGGTATCCTCACCCTCATCGTTCTTCTCTTTGGTGAGATCACCCCAAAGACTATTGCGCAGAGATATAACCTGAAAATATCACTACTGTACATCGACATAATCCAGTTCCTCATGGTTGTTCTCACACCTGTGATATTTATTGTAAACAAAATTGCAGATTTCATTTTCTGGGTCATAAGACTTGACAAAGATGGCGGCAATCAAAAAATGACTGAAGACGAACTCATAAGCATGGTAAATGTCAGTGAGGAAGAGGGCGTCATCGAGGGCAAGGAAAAAGAAATGATAACCAACGTTGTGGATTTCGGTGATTCCATCGCTAGAGATGTCATGATACCAAGAGCCGACATGACCATAGCATCAGTGGACATGGAATACGAGGATCTGCTGAATCTGTACATGGAAGTTCCATATACCCGAATTCCTGTATATGAAGATTCAAGGGATAATGTCATAGGAATCCTTCATGTAAAAGATCTCTTCTTTTACAAGGCAACTCACAATATAAACAATTTCAGTGTCAGAAACATTATGAGGAAACCTCTATACGTATATGAGTACCAGAAGACCAACGATCTTCTCCACTCCATGAAATCTGATTCAAACACAATGGCAATCGTTCTTGATGAGTATGGAATATGCATAGGTCTCATCACAATAGAGGATCTCATAGAGGAAATTATAGGAGATATCAAGGACGAGTACGATACGGAGGAACACAACAATATCATCAAGATCGATGACACCCATTACAATGTAGATGGCTCCATAAAATTAGACGATCTAAACGATGCACTTGGATTAAAGATAGAATCTGAGGATTATGATTCCCTCGGCGGTTACATCACAGAACTGCTTGACCACATCCCAGCAAAAGGCGAGTCAGTCACAGACATGTCCTGTATCTATAAGGTTATAGAAATGGATAAGAAACGAGTCGCAAGGGTTCTTGTTACACTGGCTCCGCAAGGGCATACCCACAGTGAATAATGATCAGATTCTGAATAGCAAATACAAAACGCTGCAAGCCATTCACACTTGCAGCGTTTTTGTTATAATTTTCCACTTAATATTTTCACAAATTAACACGTTTTATAGCAAAACAACCTTGTAATGTAGTTTTGAATACTATATAATATGTCATGTTGACTTTAACATAGCTATTTTCGCATTTTATGCAACAATCGGGACATGCTATTCAAATACAATAAGAGGTGTCTACATGGATAAAAAAACAAATATAAAAGATATAATATCAATGGCCGGTGGTCTTGATTACATAAACCCGAAGGATATTCCATCCATCGACCTGTACATGGACCAGCTTACCACGTTTATGGAAGATCAGCTCGGCAAAAACAGGCGTAATGATGAGGACAAGGTGATGACGAAGACTATGATCAACAACTATACCAAGAATGATCTTCTCCCTTCGCCTAACAAAAAGAGATATTCCAAGCAGCACCTTATATTGCTAATATACATTTATTATCTGAAAAATATGCTCAGCATAAACGATATACAAACTCTTCTCCAGCCTCTTATAGATGGCTATTTTAATGCGAACAAGGACGGCAAGGACATTTCAGATATATATGCACACCTCTATGAGCATCTTTCGCAGCATTACGGTGATATCATAAAGGACATTGTCCGAACCGCGAATAAGGCTGATGCTATGTACGATCCTGAAAATGACTCATATCTTCACGACCTCAGCATGATCTCTCTGCTGTCCGTCGACATATATGCCAAAAAGAAGTACGTTGAGCATCTCGTGGATAAGCTCCGACAGGAGTCTGAGGATGATGCAAAAGCCAAAGCTCGGGCTCAGAAATCCAAAGAACAGCAGGCTGCTGCCAAGAAAGCAAAACAACAAGCCGCTGCAAAAGCTGCAAAAAACCAGCAAAAACAAACTTCATCACAAAACAACACAACAAACAGATAACATAAATACTATGAAAATACCGCTGTGGACAGCGCACCTCGCGCGCCATCCACAGCGGTATTTTTCTGAAAACTAATTATTTCTGATCACATTTCGTATCGTTTGGCTGTTGAAAACTCTTCATTCTAGAGAATACAAGCTCGTATCCATCCTTACCATAATTCAGAGATCTGTTAACTCTGCTTATGGTTGCAGTCGATGCTCCTGTCTTCTCCGCCACTTCAAGATATGTATTGTCCTCTTTCAACATCTTTGCCACTGCAAATCGTTGTGCTATAGATAACAGCTCATTCACCGTACAAACATCCTCAAAGAAATCAAAGCACTCTTCCTCCGTCTCCAATGTAAGTATTGCCTCAAACAGATCCTGTACTGCTTCTGTGTGTACTGTTTTTCCCATAATTAAGCTCCTTTATAACTTTCACAACTTTAGTGTGATAAAGTATTTATACTATATACCACTTTTTTATAATTTGCAATCTTTTTTGATCCACACTGAAAGTCCACGTCTGTTCACATAGAACTCGCCACAACCTTCTTCATCTATCTTTATATCATACTTTGCGTTGCCCATAACATCTGCAAAGTGCGTACCCGCAAACTGTCTTCCTACGTACATTCTCTTGGTACCGCCAACTCCATCTGACATAACTACAGCCAGTCCTGAGTCTTTGTGTTCCTCATCGCCCTCTCTGGTCCAGCCAACCACATCGCTGTGATCAAAGTAATCATGCTGTTCTCCGTAAGCATACTTCTTTCTGAGCTTTAGTATCTTATTAAGTATCATCTTCTTGGATTTAACTTTTACCTGAGGTATACCAGCATAATCTCCTATATACAAGCAAGGATATCCCTGCTGTCTAAGCAGAATGACTGCATATGCAAGCGGTTTAAACCAATCCTCAACGTATGATTCGAGTATTCCTCCAACCTGAGATTCATGGTTGTCCACAAATGTGACTGCCTTCTCCGGATTACTCATCATAAGCGAGCCTTTGAGCAGGTCTGCCATATTATATGCTCCGTCAGCCACAGACGCGTCATGGAAATTAAAATGCAGCGGCACATCAAACATAGATGTCTGACCATCCGTCGCCTTTATATAACCATTCAGGTAATCGACATTCCAATGCCAGAAATCTCCCACCGCAAATATATCCTTATGTACAAAATCAGGAGCATCCTCAGCTGTCTTCTTTCTTGTTGTCACCGGTATGTCTGAAACTGCCGCAACAAAATCCTTTATAAACCATGCCGGGATAGCCTCAACTTCCTGAAATCTGAAACCATCCACATCTGTATTCTTCTCATACCACTGTGCCCAATTCATGAGTTCGTCGTAAACTTCCTGATTGTAGAAATCTATCTCACTTCCAATTATATAATCATACTTTGAGAATTCCTTCTCTGCCTCCTCAGGATCTCTTCCCTCAAGCGCACTCACGCGCTTTTTGAATTCGTCCTGTTGCCAGTCTATTCCCGCAAAATGTTTCCAATTCCACTTGAACTTCGAATATTTTGTCTTTCTCCCTGGAAATGTAAACTTAGATAGTGCTCCCACAATCTTTTTATTTCCTATCATCTGAGGGATATCCTTGGAGTTAAAATCCGCCGCAGATACCTTCTCTATCTTATCTGCACCAAGTTTCTGTCTAACCGCCACATCAGCATAGACATCAATCTTCTCTGCCTTCATAGCCTTGATGGCTGCCAGATACTCATCCTTTGTTCCGTATCTGGTTCCAACTGAACCCTTCTGATCAAATTCACCCAGATCATACAGATCATACGGTGCATAACCCATATCCTCTTTGCCCTGCGCACCCTTTGTTGCAGGCGGAAACCATACAGCCGTAGCCCCCATCTTTTTAAGTACCGCAGCATCCTCCGCTGCCTTCTTCCATAAATTCTGGCTATCGGTTGTATTTGCCGTAAAATACTGAACCAAAAGTCCGTTATCCTTCATCTCAATACCTCCGTTTTTGGCATATAATCACCCTTATGAAATATTATACCAAATCTGATTATATGAGTAAAGACCGACAAACTATGAAAAAACAGCCCGCAGACTTTCCTCATCAAAAGAAAGTCCCGGACTGCATTTGATATATTATAAATTCTTTATCCGCTCGATAGCCT
>URJU01000017.1 GCA_900548315.1 uncultured Coprococcus sp.
TTACTACGCGTCTCGTGGGCTCGGAGATGTGTATAAGAGACAGTGAGAGAACTGGGCAAGGCCGGATATGAGGTCCCAGATGACAGAAGAAAATATAATTGTGTGCTGGAAAATCTGCCGAGAGAACGAGAAGATTATTGCATCGTTGATGGAAGGGACAGGGATAGCGTGATATCAGCATGTATCACGGCTGCATGTGCACTCTGTTTTGCGGTGGTGGTCATAAAGTATTATGTAGGGTGGTGGCGCTGGATTCCCAGAGTGTCGATTCCTGGAATATGCCTGTGTATTGTTGCTGTATTCTGGGTGGCTGGGGCAGTTGTATATTATAGACAGTCTGACAATAGAAAATATAGAGGAAGGCTTGAACCAGTCGATGACAGAAAGGTGAGAACCTTTCTGTTTAAGAAGATTATGACTGTACTTTTGGCTGGATTTGTATCCGTGATTTTGGATCTGGCTATGTTTTCTGCGGCTGGTTACATGGCCAAAGCGCAGGTGGAGGCGGATGTTGAGAAGGTGAGATACGAGGTCGCTGGTATAAGCGATGTATCTCGTGACGGTCAAGATGGAACATACCAGCCAGGAGAGATAGACACGGACAAGCTGAGCATAGATTTTCGGATGAAAGACGGACATCTTGAATGGCAGTCAGAGCACGGGCAGATGAAGCTTACGTATGTATATACATGGAAATATGGGAAAACGGAAAGAAGTATCATCAGATGATTTTTGCGTAAATTTGTGCCTGTTCAGGCATAAAATCCCTCTCGTAGAACATAATAATAACAAGTTGTAAAAGGGATGTGTATGGAGGTTCTACATGACAAAAGCGGCAAAGATATATCTGGTGGTTCTCATATGGCTGTCAGCACTGGTGCAGCTGGCGGTGCTTCTAATCTAGAATTTATTAGCTATTATCTGAATAGTGATTCGGATTTGATGGATTAAGTAAAATGTGTCTGCCTCTTGAGTCATTCCGGCATTGTTCAGAATGAAATAACAGGTAACAATCTGTTTTGTTAAAGAATTAAATGAAAATATATATCATTACCAATGATTATATGTTAGAATAAATCGACTTTGTTTCAAATTGCATGGATGCAGCCGTGGATATGCGGAATGTTTGGAGACAGGGTCGATTTTTCTGCATAAAATGCAGGATGATCTTCGTGGATTTCGGGAAAAATAGGAAGTCTGTTAGCTATTTTACCCTTGATACCGTGCCTTAAAATGTATCTCGACATGGAGAGGCAGGTGGATGGGGCTACTAACCGTTATCCATGCCATCACCCGGTATCATAAAGGGGTTTTTTCTTAACATGTTTTTGATTCCCCGACAGTATGAGGGCAAGATAAAGTTGTGCTCATGCGAGGAGAGCTATCAGATAGGCTTTTCGTTATTTGCTCCCCGGGCTGGTGAGATATACAGCAGTGATACATGGAGCGTGGATTTGTTTTCCGCTGACGGCGGGGCGGTCGCTCTTGTCGTCCATTTGGAATGGCAGATGACAAATGCGCTTTGTTGGGGCACTGTAAGTAAGTGACGGAGTATGTCACGATACTTAAGGAGGAAATAAATGGAAAAAAACAACAATAATTCCAACAATATCATTGAATTGAAAAACATTGTCAAGACCTATGACAATGGATTCACAGCAGTTGACGGCTTTAACCTCGAAGTGAAGAGAGGCGAGTTCGTCACGTTCTTAGGCCCTTCAGGCTGCGGAAAAACCACGACACTTAGAATGATAGCAGGATTCGAGATTCCTACTTCAGGAGAGATATTACTGAATGGACAGGATATCAGTAAGCTTCCACCGAATAAGAGACCTATCAACACGGTCTTTCAGAGGTATGCGCTGTTCCCACATCTTAATATCTTTGACAACATAGCATTTGGCCTCAAGCTCAAGAAGCTTCCTAAGGCAGAGATCGTGAAGAAGGTCAAGAAGGTCCTTGAGATGGTTGACCTTGAGGGCTTTGAGGACAGAAAAGTTGCCACGCTTTCGGGTGGACAGCAGCAGAGAATAGCTATAGCGAGAGCCCTTGTCAATGAGCCAGAGATACTTCTTCTGGATGAGCCTCTTGGCGCACTGGATCTCAAGATGAGAAAAGAGATGCAGATAGAGCTCAAGGGAATGCATGACAGGCTGGGAATCACTTTTATCTATGTAACACATGACCAGGAGGAAGCACTCACCATGTCAGACAAGATAGTTGTCATGAGCGAGGGTGAGATACAGCAGATAGGAACTCCTGAAGATATATATAATGAGCCAAAGAATGCATTTGTTGCGGATTTCATAGGCGAGAGTAACATCTTCAACGGAATCATGACGGGCAAGTTAAAGGTAAGATTCTGTGGTGCAGAATTTGTCTGTCTGGATGACGTGGAGATTGGAACAAAGGTGGACGCCGTAGTAAGACCGGAGGATGTGATGATTACTACACCTGAACAGGGCGCTGTAAAGGGCGTTGTGACATCTGTCGTATTCAAAGGTGTACACTATGAGATCACCGTTGAGTCCGGAAGGAATGAGATAGTTATTCAGACCACAAAGTCCGCTAAGGTTGGAGATAAGGTTGGTCTCAATGTTGAACCTGATGGAATCCACATCATGATATCAGAGACTGCAATCAACAAGATAGAGAGCTCAGTCAACAGAAATTATGCCCTCGGCGTATTTGACGGTAAGGTATCATGCGATCTCACGGAGATCGTTCCGGGTTCAGCCATGAAGGATGGCGTGCTGGTGGATGCGAATGGTGAGGCGATAGACCGTGAGAAGATCAAGGTAATAGTATCTATACTTCCAGAGGATATCGACATGAGTGATGACGAGGAAGCGGGTATACTCTGCGGACATATCATCAATCTTATATACAAGGGAGACCACTACAGCTATGTGGTGAGAACTGACAATGAGGAGGACTTTATCGTGGATGACGAGTATCTGTGGAACATGGAGGACAGAGTCAGCCTGATAATTCCAGAGGACAAGATGAAGTTTTCACTTAAGAGATAGATGGAGGGATGAACATGAACGGCTTACGTTTTTCAAGAAAACAGCTGGGCATCCCATACGCATTATTTCTCATATGCTTTGTAGTTGCACCACTGTTTGTAATTATTTATTATGCCTTCACCAACGGCGAGGGCAGGTTTACATTTGACAATCTGACGGGATTCTTTACCAGCCCGAACACCATAGGTACTCTGGCGTACAGCTTTCTGCTTGCCATAGTGACTACTCTGGTGTGTCTGCTGCTGGCATATCCGATCGCATATATACTTGCGAGAAGCGAGATGAAAAGGAAATCGGTAATTGTCATGATGTTCGTGCTCCCGATGTGGATCAATTTTACACTGAGGATCACAGCACTCAAGGAGGTACTCACGGTTATAGAGGGCAATCTGGCATTCCACCCGTTTCTTAATTCGGTTATAGGAATGACATATGATTTCCTGCCATTTATGATACTTCCTATATACACAACCATATTGAAACTTGACAACAGCCTTATGGAGGCCGCTGTGGATCTTGGGGCAAATAGTTTCCAGACATTTGTCAAGGTTACACTTCCGCTCACCGTTCCGGGAATCGTAAGCGGAATAGTTATGGTATTTTTGCCGTCTATGACTAACTATGTTGTGCTTGACATGCTTTACAACAGCACATATATCATGGGTAGTCTGATAGGAAGCTACTTCTCAGCATACAACTGGAACGGCGGTTCCATGATAGCACTCGTCCTTCTTGTGATAATACTTGTATTCACACTTGTGACGAACAAGTACACGGATGACGACGGTGGAAGCAGAGGAGGTGCGTTGTTATAATGAAGAAATGGTCTAAGATTATATTTATATGCATTATGCTGCTTCTCATATATATGCCTATACTGATACTGGCTGTGTACAGCTTCACGACATCGGCAAATATTGGAAGCATTCACGGATGGTCGCTCCACAATTATGTGACTCTGTTTACCAAAGATGAGCTGAGGTCAATGATCGTTGGAACTGTTCTTCTGGCTGCCGGTTCAGCACTGATAGCAACCATACTCGGAACACTCGGTGCCATAGGTGCTTTTTATTCAAAAAAATGGGCTTCAGCATCAATAAATGCCATGAATGAGGTGCCTGTTGTAAATGCAGATGTTGTGACAGGTTTCTCTATATGTATACTGCTCATAGTTGCATTTGGCATGAGCAAGGACAGCTATGTTCCACTTGTCATCGGCCATGTGGTGCTGTCTGCACCTTTTGTATATCTGTCAGTGGTGCCAAAGCTCAAGCAGATGGACAGCAGTCTGTATGAGGCTGCGTTAGATCTGGGAGCTACACCTTTCCAGGGACTCACAAAGGTAGTGATACCTCAGATACTTCCGGGTATTATCTCGGGATTTGCGCTGGCTGTTACATTGTCACTGGATGATTACTTCATCGCGACATACACCAAGCCTGCGACATTTGACACCATAAGTACTTACGTTGTAAATGCGACAAAGGGTTCACAGACGGAAGTTAAGACAGCCCTGTGGGCGCTCTCAACAGTCATATTTGCACTGGTTGTCATAATCGTTGTGGCTATGAATGTGACCGGAAGAAAGAAGGAGGTGGAGCGATGATAAGACATAGATGTTTTGGATGTTCGATTTCCAGAAAGCTGGCGGCAGCAGTCATGGCTGTTTCATTGCTTGCCGGACAGATGCTGCCGGTAATGGCGGCGGAGGATGCAGGAGCTTCGGCAGATGACTCTCAGTCAGTTGCAAGTTCAGCAAATGACAGTGCAGCGAATGATGCGGCGTCCGTCAATAACAAAGGTGCATCTGATACTGAAAAAGAGGTCACTCTCAGAGTGTGCAGCTGGGAAGAGTACATTGATGAGGGCGGCTGGGATGAAGACGAAGCCATGGAACTGGACAATGGAACAACTATATTTGGCGAGAATTCCATGGTGGAGGATTTTGAGAACTGGTATTACGAGAATTATGGTGTGAAGGTGAATGTTCAATATTCATGCTTTGGTACCAATGAGGATCTCTATAACATGCTGACTCTTGGCGATGTGTATGATCTTGTATGTCCTTCAGAGTACATGATCATGAAGCTTATGTCTGAGAGCAAGCTTGAACCTTTGTCTGATGGCTTTTTTGATGAAAATAACGACAAGAATTATTATATAAATGGTGTGTCGCCATATATTCGAGATACATTTGAGACTCATGAGATAAATGGTGAGACCTGGAGCAAATATGCGGCTGGCTTCATGTTTGGAATTACGGGAATTCTATACAATCCGGAGAAGATGACTGCTGACGAGGCGGGAACATGGACGGTCCTCAACAACCCTAAATTTGCAAAACAGATCACCATAAAAGACAATGTCAGAGATTCCTACTTCGCTGCGGTCGGAGCATTGCAGAGGGACAAGCTGATGGACCCTGGATTCAGGGCTCAGGATGATTACTCAGAGCAGCTCAAGGATATCATGAACGATGTCAGTCCTGAGACGATAGCAAAGTCGCAGGATCTTCTTCAGGATATAAAGGACAATGTGTATTCATTTGAGACCGACAGCGGCAAGGCCGACATGATAACAGGAAAGGTTGTTGCGAATTACCAGTGGTCAGGAGATGCAGTATATGCCATGGATCAGGCTGAGGAGGATGGTGTGCAGCTTGACTTTGCGGTCCCTGAGGAATGTACAAATCTGTACTTTGACGGATGGGTTATGCTGAAAAATGGAATAGACGGTGACGCTGACAGAAAGCAGGCGGCCGAGGCGTTTATCAACTTCGTATCAAGACCTGACAATGCA
Source organism: uncultured Coprococcus sp. (assembly GCA_900548315.1). Classification (GTDB taxonomy): domain Bacteria; phylum Bacillota; class Clostridia; order Lachnospirales; family Lachnospiraceae; genus Coprococcus. Next base: position 5,829 of record URJU01000017.1, read on the forward strand.
GTCCGCAACATGTATTACATTGGTTATACCTCCGTCATAGCAGGTGGGGATGACGATACGGTATATTCTTATCTGGATTACACTTATGGTGCAGAGGATGACGAGGAGGACGTTGTTGATTATCCACTTGGATATTTCTTCACAGGGGACAACTCAGATCCTGACTACGTTCTCAGAGCTCCTGCGGAACAGATCGACAGACAGCTTGGGGCTCAGTATCCATCACAGGACGCCATAGAGAGAAGTGCGGTCATGGAGTATTTCGATGAGGATGCCACCAAGGATATCAACCAGATGTGGATCAACATCAGATGCTACAATATCAAAGATGTGCCGACATGGGCATGGTTTATTGTGGCAGCGGTGATCGGTGCACTGGCCGGAGTGATCGTATATCATAAAAGGTCAAAGAAATTTTATCTTGGGAAATAGAATAATATAAAATTAAAGCCGCAGAATTGCTGACATACAATTCTGCGGCTGTGTTTTTATGCAAGGTGGTAATCAAATTATATTACAGCATCGAATATCCATAGCTGTTGACAATGGCCTCGATCTTTTTGCCGGCCTTGCACATAGGACATTCGTCAACGGAATAAGATGCGTAATCGTCTATATCCTTTTTGTTGAACAGAGAGTGAACCTCGTGTCCCGCTACTTCGTCAGTTGCCGAGAATATAGCTGAGATACCTGAAATGGTTCCACCGTAATACTCGATACATTCAATACTCTGCTTTATAGTCTTTCCTGTTGTGGCTGAAGCCAGAAGCAGGAGGATGTTCTTATCTTTAATCATAGGCTGGAGATTGTCTCTGAAGATCAGCTGACCTGATGAGTGAACCTCAGGAGTCATGATGTAAATGGTCTGGTGCTGGTTCATTGACACTATGCCGTTCTCTGTGAGCGCATTTGCCAGATATGCACCTATGACTTCTGTGCCATCCATACACACGATGGTATCAACGATGGTGGTTGCCACGTACTCTGTTGCCATAGATTTGGCAGCAGCAAGAGCCATTTTTCTTCTGCTCTTGAGGGTTGTCATGTCGATGTATTTGTTGATATGAGAGTGGTTCGTTGCGAAATGTCCGTCAACCACCTTAATATCAAGCGCGTTATTATAGGATGATGTAATCTTTGTTGTAATGTTTTCCATAGCCTTTATTCTCCTTTTTAAAATTTGAATTATAATCGCAGAATATTTTGCGAGTGGTCGCAGATTGAATATTCTGATAAAGATCGTATTCTCATTAAGCTAGCGTTACACAATTTCGAGAATTGTATTGACCAACATGTCATCCTGTTTAGGGTTCATAAAGCAGAATCTTATATATTTGTTGTCAAGACCTCTGATATCCGCACAGCTCCTTATGTATAGTCCCTTTGGAAGACAGTGCTCCACCACATCTCCGGCAGTAACTTCGTCCTTGAGGAGTTTTATCAGTATGAAGTTGGCGGATGGTTTGTAGAGCTTTATCGACTTGTGGGTTGAAAGTGCTGAGTATACAAGGCTGCGCTCAGTTTTTATAAGCTCTCTTGATTCGGAAATGTATTTGTCGTCTGTGAACATCGCTGTTCCGGCGGCTTCGGCAAGTTTGCCGACGCTGTACGGAAGACCAGTTATTTCCAGAGTCTTCTTTAAGACTGGGTTGGAAGTGACCATATAGGCGAGTCTCAGCCCAGGCACCGCAAAGAACTTTGAAGTGTTTCTGAGTACGATCACATTCTCATATTTTGATATGAGAGAAATTGCGGAATTGGCGTTGATATCGTCAACGAAATCCATATATTCCTCATCCACCACCATAGTTATATCGTTGCCGTCACATACTTTTGCAATAAATTCCATGGATTCTGCATCTATTATCTGAGAAGTAGTTCCGTTAGGATTGGATATAAATATCATGTCTATATCCTCGGTAAGTTTGGATATAAAATCTGCTATATCCAGGTTGAAGTTGTCCTCCTCGGGTGTGGAATAATAAGTGATATTACTTCCGTTTAGAGAGAGCAGTTTTTCATAGTTCTGGGCACCCGGGGTGATGAGTATTACATTCTTTGGTGATTCAAATTCACACAGTATCTTTACAAATTCGTATGAACTTCCACCTATTATGATGTTGTCTGCGTCTGCTCCTGAGTAGGCTGATATGGCAGATTTTAATTTTTTCATGCTGCGATCCGGATAGACAGCCAGCTGACTGAGATTTTCAGATATGGCTTTGTTTGCTGAATCAGGAATCCCAAGAGGATTCATGTTGAGATCTGCACGAACTGTCTCAACCTGACTGATCAGATTCTCTGTTGTTAGATTGATAACCCCTTTTTTCATAATAAAACCTCTTTTTTAGTTGAATTCAGTTGTTTTAAGTTATTTTTCTGTTTTATATTGTTTAAAAAGGAACAATATTTTGCTATAATCAAAATATATGTCTATTAGTTAATTATACCGATTGAGGGCGACAAATACAACCACAACAAGTAAAAATTGACAAAAAGACAATAGAATCAGATACAGGAGACCAGAATATGAAAGGAATAGTTGAACAGTATGCCCGTGGCGAGTTTAAGGTAGACAGGCCTGAGGTTGCCATATCAGTCAGCAGGATAGAATTGAATATCGAGGCAGGTACAGTGTATAACGGAGAGTTTTCGGTTGATACATCAAACAATTGTCCTGTAAAACTGATGGTGTACGACAGCCGCTATATCCTGGATTTCAAGAGTCATACGTATGTCGGAAGAAAGAACAAAGTGTGCTATTCATTTGATGCCCGCGGCTTGGAACAGGGCAAGTCTTTCAAGGGGCATATCAACATAATTACCGATGGCGGTGAGTTTATAATCCCGTACAACATAACAGTCGTCGCTCCTTATATCAAGGTGGGTGACAGGAAACTGGAAGATCTGTTTCAGTTTGCATCATATGCTGAGGAGAACTGGGAGGATGCCATACGCATCTTCGGCAGCGAGGATTTTGTGCGCACTTTTATAGGTAGGGATGAGAAACTGCACAGGGTATACGATACGTTGGGATTGTCACTTTCCATAGGGCAGGCCATGGAGGAATTCCTGGTCTATACACATAAGAAGAGGGCACTCACTTTGTCGGTTGCCCAGAACGATCTGTTGGTTGAGATGCCGAAGGAACTTGTCAGAGCATCGGTTACGATAACTAAGAATACCTGGGGATACACCAATACCAAGATAGCCTCAGACTGTGACTTCCTTATACCAGAGACAAATGAGCTTAAGTGGAACAGCTTTGACGGAAATACATTTGAACTTACATTCCTGATAGATCCACAGAAGATACATGACGGTGAGTCTGCGGGATACATATATATATGGAACACATACCAGAATATGAAGATCAGGGTCAGCATCAGAAAGCCGGAGGTTGTCAAGATGACACCAAAGAGCAGGCAGACCAGGTTTACGATCAAGAGGGCGGAGGAGGCGCTGATACGCGCATATATTGGTTTCAGAACAGACAAGATAGATCTTGGAAAATACATTGCTGAGACAAGAGATGCACTGAACACTCTCATAAAATACAGACCTGAATATGGAATGTACAGACTTGGACTGCTGCACATGCAGATACTTGAGGGTCATACGGAATTTGTGGAGCAGGAGTTCCTCAGGATAGATGCCGATGCAAACTTTACCAGCATGGAAGATATGGAGAAGTGCTACCTGAGCTATCTTAAATCTCTGCTCAGAAGAGAGAAGTTCCTCATCGACAGAACCGCTAGAATGGTGCGTGAGAAGTTTGAGACAAGCAAAAAGAACAGACTTTTCTATTTCTGGATATTGCTGTTCGTGGATGTGAATTATACAGAGGACAAATGGGTTCTCTATGAAGATATACAGAGACTTTTTAACGAGGGTGTGAACAGTCCTGTGATCTATTTTGAGATCTGCGATATGTTCAACAAGCAGCCTCTTATGATGAAGAAGATCGCACCGCTTGAGATTGCAGCGCTGAGATGGGGCATGAGAAATGAATTCGTGTCTGAGGATGTCATAGTAGAATTTGTCAAGACTGCATCCAGACAGAAGACATTTGATGAACATTCATTTAAGATGTTAGAACAGATATATGATATGCGTCATGACAAAACGACCTTGGAGGCAATATGTGGCATACTCATCAAAGACAGGATGTACGATCCGAGATACCACAGGTATTACAGCGATGCTGCAGAGCGGGATCTCAAATATGTGGGGCTGAACGAGTGCTTTATCAGGAGTATGGACAGGAGACGTTATGATGAGATACCTGAGGCGATACTTAGATACTTCAGCTACAAGAGTGTGCTGACAGACGAAGAGTTGGCATATATTTACGCCAGTGTCATCATGAACAAGAATGATCAGATGACGGTATATCGTGATTTTGTGCCAGCTATAGAGCGATTCATGGAGAAGATGATACTTCAGGGCAGTGTGAGTGATGACCTCACAGTAATATACGATGAATTCCTTGATCCAGATACAGTGAAACCGGAATTTGCCTCTAAGATCATAAATATAATATTTAAGAGAAAGGTAGTGTGCGACAACCAGAATATAACAGGAATCCTGGTTTCCCATGGAGAGCTTGGGGGAGAGATAAAAGTTCCGGTAGTGAATGGTGAGGCATACGTTGAGATAATCTCGCCATCGGCGGTCATAACTTTGCTGGATGAAAATGGCGGAAGATATGTGGGCACTATTCCATATAGGATGGAGCGGATTGTTGATGAGAGAAGTTATCTGGATATATGCCAGGAATACAGTGCGAAGGATTACAGATATTTGTTGTTCCTGTACAATGATATAGATATATTTACCCACAGGGATGCAAAGGAGATAAATCTCGCCAGGGATATTGTTCTTTGTCCGGAGGTCAGCTACAGAGTAAGACAGGAGGCTCTCACCCATATGGTAGAGTACTACCATGAGAATTTCGATGCGGATATTCTTGGAAGATATATGTCAAAGATAGACTTGGATTATGTTGATCCGGCATATGCGTCCAGAATAAACACTTACTATATAGCACTTGATATGTATGAGAATGCATTTGAAGGCATGTATAGATTTGGATATGTCGATGTGGACATAGACGAGCTTATAAAGATCGCTGAGTATGGGATAGAAGATAAGAGATATGATGAGAGCAGGCTGCTCATATCAATATGCGTGTATATATACAGGCGCGGATATGCAGGACAGAAGATACTCTCATATCTCATCAACAACTATAATGGTTCCCTTGAGGAGATGGCCAATCTGTTCAAGTCGGTAAATTCCAATTACAGGAATATTGATATGCTGTCAGAGAACATCCTGGCACAGATGATGTTCGCGGATGGTTATATAGAGTCTATATACGATATATTTGATGTGTATTACCGAGGAAGAAGCAGGGGAATGGTAGTAAAGGCATTCCTGAGATACTGTGCACATCAGTATTTTATAAAGGATCAGAAGATACCTTCCAGTATAATGGAGGATTTGTATCTCGAGATAGAAAAAGGCAATATAAGGGATGAGATATCAAAAATGAGTCTGCTTTATTATTTCAGCAATAGAGTGGGCAGATACACCGCAGAGCAGCAGGAATGGATAAGGACTACTGTCAGACAGTTTATCGAATTTAGCAAGATACTTCCGTTTTTCCGAAAATTCGAGGCTATAGTCAAACTGCCTGGTGACATGAAGTTCAAGACATACGTCATATTTAAGGGCGAGAGTGGCAAGCAGGTTTGGGTGAGCTACAGTTTTGGACAGGAGAGCAGCAGTATGGCCAACTACAAGTCCGAGAGGATGAATGAGATCATACCGGGAGTGTACGTTAAGGAAGTCGTGGTGTTCCATGGAGAATCACTCATATATTCCATAGATGGAGTTGTGGGTACATCTGTTGTCGTTGAGAGTGATATATTGAAGAATGAGACATTCCACAAAGGTGGTGGCAGCAGTTTTGAACTTATCAACAGCATGCTTGTAAGTCAGGAAACCAGAAACGATCATGAGCTCATTCAGGCTATGGACACTTATCTGTATGACAGGCATTTCTTCGATGCGAATCTTATGCTGCTATAAATTTTCATAAGGAGGGACCCGCGTAAGCGGGAGGATTCCTTGGGAAGCACGCAGGCGCCGCGCGCAAGCGCACAAAGATGCGCCTGCTCCATATTTTCATAAGGAGGAACTTTAGGATGGCTGATGCACAGTTGTATCTGGGCCTTGATCTGGGACCGGAATATACACAGCTTAGTTATTACAATGCAGATACGCGTGAACCGGAGTCGGTGTATCATGAGGAGGCAAAAGATACATATATGCTCCCGAATATCATGTTCTACAGCGCGTACCACAAGAGAATAGGGGACGGACAGAATGACTGCTATAAGTTTATTGATCTGTCCGGCTGGTGTGTCGGTGCTAAAGCCTCTGCTTACAGATTTGAAGATAAGGGAACAGTAGTTGACGGAGTCTATGAAGGAACTCTGAACAATGAGAACATAGAAGTTGAGGGCAGAAATTATAAAGCATCTGAACTCATGGTGAAGATGCTGGTATTGCATATAAAGCAGTTTACAGACACGCTTGATGGGTTTGTCATAAAGAGACTTACTGTAACGGTAGCTGATACCGATCCACATATAATACAGGCAGTAAGAGGACTCAAGACGGCACTCAAACTCAGCCACGATCAGTTTAATATCGTGAGTCATCTGGACAGTGGGCTGTGCTATATATTTGCCCAACCGGAACCACTCAGGAACAACAGCGTGGGATTATTTGATTTCGGCAGGTCAGGTCTGGACTTCTACAGAATAGACATGACAAGGAAATATCCGCTGATAGTCACGGCGCAGCATACGAATTACCATGACAAGATGAATCTTAAGAGATTTGGACGATGCCATGAGGATATGGATGAGACATTTGCAGATGTTGTGAGAGAATGTATGGATCAAGTGTTTATATCGTCTGTATTTCTTACAGGACTTGGGTTTTCCGAGAACTGGATGAAACAGTCAGCGGCTGTTTTGTGCCAGGGCCGCAGAGTGTTTGTCGGACAGAATATATATACAAAGGGAGCTTGTTATCGATCCCTTGGCGGGGTTTATACGGAATCGCTCAGCAGGTATTTTATAGATACTGAGCAGACCGTCAAGACCAATATAGGCATAAATCTTATGGATGACAAAAATACATTCTGGCCTATTGTGTATGGAGGGCTTGAGTGGTTCAACACCAGAGGCATGGTGGAAGTTTTTCTGGACAACACTCGTAGGATACAGATAGTATATCAGGATATACTGACAGAGGAGGAATTTCGAGAGACTATTGAGATATATGGTCTTCCAGCCAGACCTCCAAAGACGACTAAGATATCCATAGAGGTTGAATATTACGGTGCCGAAAGGGGAGCCATAGTCATAAGAGATATGGGATTTGGCACTCTTTTCCCAACAACAAATAAGATATACAGGAAAGAATTTGATATAGCATCTCTCAGAAAAAAACAGGCTAAAAAACTTGAAAACGAGAGAGTTAAGGCGCCTGAGGGAGATACAGAGGAGCTGATTGGTGAGGATTCTGTGGACAGAGATGATATCAGGGAAAATGAACGGCGTGAGATGGAACGCATCCAGGCTGAGGAGACAGCTGCGCAGGATGCTCTGAAACATGAGATACACATGGATCTGGATGACCTTAGGTACAGAGCCGAAGATGATGACAGTGAGGATGTAGTATATTATGGAACGGCCTCTCCGGTTCAGGATGGTGTCGGTGATCAGGAAGATGACATTGAAGATGTCGAGAATTCGACGGATGACAGTGAATTTGCAGATGAAGACTTTTCGTCTGCAGAAGAAGGCGCGGAGCAGGCAGAGAACCAGACAGATGATAATGACGGTGTTGATGCCGGAAATCAGGATGATGATAATGGAGTTGCGGATGCTGACGAGGCAGAAATACCAATAGAGGACATCAACGCCGAAGAGAGTGAAGATCTGACAACGGAGAATGATGCTGCAGATGGAGATATGGCGGCAAAAGATGATAATGTCACAGTCGATGATATATCATATGATGATGATCCTGATGACGATGAGCAGGAACAGAGCAGCTTTACAATTCCTGCCTACCTCAGAGGTCAGCATTTTGATCCGGGGGAGTAGACGTTATAGCAGCTGATATAGATAAAAGGTGATATACAGATGAGTGGAATTATAATTTGCAAGACGAAAACAGCAGACAATCCGTACACATTTTTAAATACTAAGATGAGTGTATTCTCCTATGAGGAATTGTGTTACTACATATTCAACAACATGGTTTTGGTAGGGAAGGATGATCTGACAGACAGGCTTACGGCATGGCTCAGGGAAGAGCTTGGGATGTATGATCTGGCGGACAAGGTGGATACCCTCAATCAGAAGAATGCGTATATACAGGATATCATGGTTGAGATCCTGACATTTGGAGAGTTTTATGGCACGGAGGAGATAAAGGAATTCCTTGGTGAGTGCAAGCGTATAAGAACTCTGAAACCATATGAGTTGGACAAAAAGCGTGCAGACAGTTATATGATGTACAAGCATTACATAAAGGCTGATGCTATATATGATGAGATAATAGAGTATAAGGAAAGTCATGATGAATTCGACGAGTTCCTAGGAAATATATATCACAACAAGGGTGTCGCACTGGCTGGAAATCTTCAGCTTGAGGAGGCAAAAGAGTGCTTTATCAGGGCATTTTCACTGAATAAGAACAATGAATCCCTCATAGAATATTTCTGTGTCATGGCGGTGACTGTTGACACTGCCACATTGCAGAGGGAGATAAGAAAGCGTGGAATGCCGGCGGGATTTTTGGATGATCTCATGAATGAGATCGCAGATTCCAAGGAAGATGTGCATGAGATGTCCATATATAATAAGGTCCAGAAAGCTGTCTACAACAGGATGCACGGTGACATTGAGGATTATGACAGAAGAATGGACTCGTTGCTCAGTACATTGAAAGATCAGTTTAGAAATCAGATAGGATGACTTGGGGCTTGACTCAGACCCAGCCGATGTTGTACTATGCACAGAGAATATATACAAATGCTGTGACGAAGAGGAGTAGCATGGGGAGTCAGACAGAGAGAAGGGTTCTTGGGCTGTGAGATCTTTCCTGACAGAGACATGTGAAGGTAGTTTCTGAGCTGCGTGATTGAAAGTTTAAAAGGATAGGTCGCGCCGGGGCGTTCCCGTTATAGGATAAGATGAGATACAAAACAAGGTGGTAACGCGAATACTTGCTCGCCCTTCTGACAGATTGTCTGAAGAGCGGGTTTTTTTATGCAGAATACAGGAAAAACAGAAAGGAAGAATGAGATGAAAGAGTTAGAGAAGACATATGATCCTTCCCAGATAGAGGACAGACTCTACAGAAAATGGGAGGAGAAGAAGTATTTCCATGCAGAGGTAGACAGAAGTAAGAAACCATTTACGATCGTTATGCCGCCTCCAAATGTAACAGGACAGCTCCACATGGGACATGCCCTGGACAATACAATGCAGGATATACTTATAAGATTTAAGAGAATGCAGGGCTATTCAGCACTGTGGCAGCCTGGTACAGACCACGCAGCTATCGCAACCGAGGTCAAGGTTACAGAGAAACTGAAGGAGCAGGGAATAGATAAGAAGGAGATTGGTCGTGAGGAGTTCCTCAAGCATGCATGGGCATGGAAGGAGGAGTACGGCAACCGTATCGTGAGCCAGCTCAAGAAGATGGGTTCATCTGCTGATTGGGACAGAGAGAGATTCACCATGGACGAGGGATGCTCCAGAGCTGTAAAGGAAGTATTTGTAAGACTGTATGATAAGGGCTACATATACAAGGGTTCAAGGATCATCAACTGGTGTCCTGTGTGTAAGACTTCTATATCAGATGCTGAGGTTATCCACGAGGAGCAGGATGGATATTTCTGGCACATCAATTATCCGGTAGTTGGAGAGCCTGGAAGATTTGTCGAGATAGCAACAACAAGACCTGAGACACTTCTCGGAGATACAGCCGTTGCAGTAAATCCTGACGATGAGAGATATACAGATATAGTTGGAAAGATGCTGGAGCTGCCACTCACAGACAGACAGATTCCGGTTATCGCAGATCCATATGTTGACAAGGAGTTCGGAACAGGTTGTGTAAAGATCACGCCTGCACATGACCCTAACGATTTCGAGGTTGGAAAGCGCCATGACCTTGAGGAGATCAACATACTGAACGATGATGCGACAATCAATGAACTGGGCGGCAAGTACGCAGGTATGGACCGTTACGAGGCAAGAAAGCAGATGGTGGCAGACCTTGACGCACTGGGACTTCTCGTAAAGGTTGTTCCACACAGACACAACGTAGGAACACATGACAGATGTAAGACAACCGTAGAGCCAATGATCAAGCCACAGTGGTTCGTCCGCATGAAGGAGATGGGACAGGCTGCACTTGACATCATTAAGACGGATGAGCTCTCATTTGTGCCTGAGCAGTTTGACAAGACATACATCCACTGGCTTGAGAACATCCGTGACTGGTGTATATCAAGACAGCTCTGGTGGGGACACAGAATCCCTGCATGGTACTGCGACGAGTGCGGCGAGACCATCGTCAGCCGAGAGACTCCTACAGTATGTCCAAAGTGCGGATGCACACACCTCACACAGGATGAGGACACACTTGATACATGGTTCTCATCAGCACTGTGGCCATTCTCAACACTTGGCTGGCCGGACAAGACACCTGAGTACGAGTATTTCTATCCTACAAGCGTGCTTGTAACAGGATATGATATCATCTTCTTCTGGGTAATCCGTATGGTATTCTCAGCACTTGAGCAGACAGGCAAGAGCCCATTCAAGCATGTGCTGATCCACGGACTTGTAAGAGACGACCAGGGACGTAAGATGAGTAAGTCCCTTGGAAATGGTATCGACCCACTTGAAGTTATTGATAAGTACGGCGCAGATGCCCTTCGTCTGACACTTATCACAGGAAATGCTCCTGGAAACGACATGCGTTTTTACTGGGAGAGAGTTGAGAATTCCAGAAACTTTGCAAATAAGATCTGGAACGCAACACGTTTTATCATGATGAACATGGAGAAAGCAGATTTCTCAGATGTGAAGTTGTCTGACCTGACAATAGCTGACCGCTGGATCCTGTCCAAGGTCAACACTCTTGCAAAAGAGATGACAGACAACATGGAGAAGTTCGAGCTTGGTATCGCGGTATCCAAGGTATACGACTTCATCTGGGAAGAGTTCTGTGACTGGTATATCGAGATGGTTAAGCCTCGTCTCTACAATGATGAGGATGAGACAAAGGCAGCAGCACTCTGGACACTTAAGACAGTCCTGATCCAGGCACTTAAGCTCCTTCACCCATACATGCCATTTATCACAGAGGAGATCTTCTGCAATATTCAGGACGAGGAGGAGTCTATCATGATCTCCAAGTGGCCTGAGTACACAGATGAGTGGAACTTCGAGTCTGACGAGGCCGCTGTCGATACAATCAAGGCAGCAGTTCGTGCCATCAGAAATCTTCGTACAGGAATGAACGTACCACCTAGCAGAAAGGCAAAGGTATATGTCGTATCTGCCAAGGAGGATGTGAGATATATATTTGAGTCATCAAAGAGTTTCTTTGCCACACTGGGATATGCCAGCGAGGTGTATGTACAGGCAGACAAGACAGGAATCGATGAGAACGCTGTATCTACATTGATCCACGATGCCGCTGTATACATTCCTCTTGAGGAGCTTGTGGATATTGACAAGGAGATCGAGAGACTTGAGAAGGAGGCTGCAAAGCTTGCCGGAGAGATCAAGAGAGCATCCGGAATGCTTGCCAATCCAAAGTTCGTTGATAAGGCACCAGCCGCAAAGGTCGAGGAGGAGAAGGCAAAGCTTGCGAAGTACACAGAGATGTCTGAGCAGGTTGCCGAGCGTCTTGCACAGCTGAAAAAGTAATAAATTAAGATTGGGGTCCCGACAGACGGTAGCTGCGCCTGCCGGGACTTCTTGGTTTGAGAAATCTCAGATGGGTTTTGTGAGTTTGTGTGTGACCGTGGCTGTATCTGCCTCATATCATATAACAGAAAGGATTTTCTGTATGTATGAGGGAGGTGGTATGAGTGGGGTTTACAAGTATTCCTATTCGAAATATTATACACGAGGCGGTATCCAGAGGTGGTATAATAGTTGATGTCAGAACACGTGAGGAGTTTGCGGCAGGGCATATTCCCATGGCTATCAATGTACCGCTTGAACAGATAGAGGAAGGAGCTTATTCACTTCCAAAGAGTAAATACCTGATAGTGTACTGTGAGCGCGGAATAAGCAGCATGAGGGCAGCCCTAGCCATGGGTGAGGATGGATACAAAGTTATCAACACCATCGGTGGTCTTGCACAGTACAAGGGGCCGCTCACAAGGCAGAAATGATAGAGTATACCTTAGGCAATTGCAAAAAAATATATTTGTTTTATATATGGAAAGGACGATAGATGAGCAGAGTGGAACTGATCGCTCCATGTCATTTTGGACTGGAGTCTGTACTGAAGAGAGAGATACAGGATCTTGGATATGAGATAGTCCAGGTGGAGGATGGCAGGATAACATTTGCCGGAGATGAGAGCGCCATAGCCAGGGCGAATGTATTTATAAGAACGGCAGAGAGGATAATGCTCAAGTGTGGCAGCTTTAAGGCTACCACATTTGATGAGCTTTTCGAGGGAACAAAGGCGATCGCCTGGGAGAAGTATCTCACCAGAGATGCAAAATTCTGGGTATCCAAGGCAACATCAAATAAGAGTGCGCTCTTCAGCCCTTCGGACATACAGTCCATAGTAAAGAAGGCTATGGTCGAGAGGATGAAGAAGACATATAGAGTATCATGGTTCACAGAGGATGGAGCGAGCTATCCGGTCCGTGTGTTCATATTTAAGGATATAGTCACGATAGCACTTGATACTTCTGGTGTATCACTCCATAAGAGGGGATACAGGAGACTCGTGGGTAAGGCACCTATATCGGAGACTCTGGCATCTGCACTTATAATGCTTACCCCTTGGAACAGAGACAGGATCCTTGTTGATCCGTTTTGCGGCAGTGGTACATTTCCTATAGAGGCTGCCATGATAGGAGCGCATATCGCACCGGGAATGGACAGGGAATTCACTGCCCAGGAGTGGGGAAAGGTGTGTGACAAAAAGATATGGTACAGCGCGGTGGATGAGGCACATGATCTGATAGACCATGATGTGAAGATGAACATCCAGGGATACGATCTTGACTCAGACATGGTAAAGTGTGCCATGGAAAATGCGAAGGCAGCAGGAGTTGACCAGCACATACATTTCCAGCAGAGGGATGTGAAAGATCTCAGGAATCCGAAGAAATATGGATTTGTCATCACAAATCCACCGTATGGAGAGAGACTTGAGGAGAAGGAGGCACTTCCGGAGCTGTACAGGACAATAGGTGAGAGCTACAAAAATCTGGATGACTGGTCAATGTTCCTCATCACCTCATACGCTGATGCGGAGAAATATATTGGAAGAAAGGCGGACAAGAACCGCAAGATATACAATGGTATGATAAAGTCCTATTTCTATCAGTTTATGGGACCAAAGCCACCTAAAAGAAGGAGAGAAGACAGTTGAAAAAGCTGGTTTATATAGTTCTTATATGTGCCATTGGAATTCTGGCATATTATGGAATGCAGAATCCGGTCGGCAGGCTGGAAAAGAATGAAGATGAGCAGCATGCGGCTCAGGTTTTGTCGGGCAAGCTTGCTGAAAACTACAATTCAGATGGACTGAAACTCAAGATAAATGGCAGTGATGTCGAGGATGAGCAGTATATGCCATATATTGGCTCTGATCTTCACGTAATGTTGCCTATTGATGCAGTGAAGGACAAGCTGGGATGCACAGTTGATGAATATGCAAATGGCAGTGTGATCATAAAGAGAAATGATCATGTGGTCAAAATTGCGCCGGGCTCTCCGGAAGTCAGTTTTGACGGTGAGAAAGTGGCTTTGCAGACACTTCCGGTGAAAAGCAATGATGTGTTGTACCTTCCTATAGAGTATATAAGTGATGCCATTGACTACACCTGTGAATATAACTATTCATCCGGGCAGATATCACTCCAGAAGAAGGGTGAGGATGTAACACTACCGGCATCGTATGATATGCGAAAGGAAGGTCGTGTGACAGAAGTCAGGGATCAGGGTGATTCCGGAACCTGTTGGGCATTTGCATCTCTGGCGGCACTTGAGACAACGCTCATGCCGGGTGAAAAGCTGCAGTTCTCGGTGGACAATATGACAAAGAAC
>URJU01000018.1 GCA_900548315.1 uncultured Coprococcus sp.
GGGCTCGGAGATGTGTATAAGAGACAGTAGCTGCCTTGAGAATATCAAGACCAGCGATAAGATCCTCATCAGAGATGATAAGTGGTGGCATGATCTTGATGACTGCATTGTCACGACCTGCTCTCTCTATTACAAGGCCCTTCTTGAAAGCTCTTGCTGTGATGGCACCTGCTGTTGCATCGTCCTTAACCTCTACGCCCCAGAGAAGTCCGATACCACGTGTTGCAATTACATTTGGATCGCCGTCTATATTCTTCTCAAGATACTCTCTAACTATCTCGCCCTTACGTCTTGTCTCTGCCTCGATGTTGTTGTCAAGCATGAACTCAAGTCCTGCCTTTGCAGCTACCATTGAGAGCTGGATTCCACGGAATGTACCCGAATGCTCACCCGGCTTCCAGAGATCATACTCCGGCTTGAACATTGCAAGTCCCATAGGGAATGGGTATCCGCCGATCGACTTTGAAAGTGAGAACATATCAGGCTTGATTCCTGCTCTCTCAAATGAGAAGAATGTACCTGTTCTTGCACAGCCAACCTGTACGTCATCAACAACCATAAGGATATCGTTCTTATCACAGAACTCACGGAGTGCCTTGAGGTACTCTACTGAGAATACATTTACACCACCATCTGCCTGTACTGTCTCGATAAAGATTGCTGCAGGCTTCTCAACACCTGAGTGATCGTCATCAAGAAGTGTCTGCATGAACTTGATCGTATCAAGCTCTGGGAACATGTAAGGAGCTGGAATGTGATATACGTTGTCAAGTCCAACGCCCGCTCCTGCACGGCTTGCAGCATCACTTGTAAGTGATATTGAACCGAGTGTCATACCATGGAAGCATCCCATGTACGCCCAGATCATCTCTCTCTTCTTGACCTTACGCGCAAGCTTTAAGAGTGACTCAACTGCATTTGTTCCTGTAGGACCTGCGAACATGATCTTGTAATCAAGTCCTCTAGGCTCAAGGACCTTTTTCTCAAAAAACTCGATGAATTCAGCCTTTGGTGCTGTCATCATGTCAAGAGAATGCATGATTCCATCACTCTGGATGTAATCGATAACCTTCTCCTTTATATAATCATTGTTATGACCATAGTTCAGCGCGCCTGCTCCTGCGAAGAAGTCTATATACTCCTTACCATTCTCGTCATACATCTTGGCTCCCTTGGCCTTTGTAAATATCTCTGGGAAACTTCTGCTGTATGATCTTACATTTGCCTCGTATTCTGAAAATAACTCTTTACTATGCATCTTAATGCCTCCTGTAAATTCAGTGTCCCGTATTATCTCCGGTCACACACATCAATTAATATTCAAATTTCTTCTCAAAGTAAGCCTTCAGATCTTCAATCTTGACTCTCTCCTGCTCCATGGTATCTCTGTCACGAACTGTGACTGCTCCATCCTCAACAGAATCGAAATCATATGTTACACAGAACGGTGTTCCTATCTCATCCTGTCTTCTATATCTCTTACCTATGTTGCCTCTGTCATCAAACTCACAGTTGTAGTACTTTGAAAGCTCTGCATAGATCTTCTCTGCACCCTCGTTGAGCTTCTTTGAAAGTGGAAGCACACCGATCTTAACTGGTGCAAGCTGTGGGTGGAAGTGAAGCACTGTACGAACATCAGGCTTCTCCTCTGTTCCGATATTCTCCTCATCGTATGCAGCGCACAGGAATGCCAGTGTAACACGGTCAGCACCAAGTGATGGCTCGATTACATATGGAATGTACTTCTCCTTTGTCTCATCATCGAAGTACTCCATGGACTCTCCTGATGTGTTCTGGTGCTGTGTCAGATCGTAATCTGTTCTGTCAGCGATTCCCCAGAGCTCTCCCCATCCAAATGGGAATAAATACTCGATATCAGTTGTTCCCTTGGAGTAGAAACACAGCTCCTCAGGTGAATGGTCACGGGCTCTCATCTCATCATCCTTGATTCCGAGATCCTTGAGCCAGTTGATACAGAAGCTTCTCCAGTACTCAAACCACTCCATATCTGTACCCGGCTTACAGAAGAACTCAAGCTCCATCTGCTCGAACTCTCTTGTTCTGAATGTGAAGTTACCAGGTGTTATCTCATTTCTAAATGACTTTCCTATCTGACCGATTCCAAATGGAACCTTCTTTCTTGAAGTTCTCTGTACATTCTTGAAGTTGACAAATATACCCTGTGCTGTCTCCGGTCTCAGGTATACAGTGTTCTTGGCATCCTCTGTTACACCCTGGAATGTCTTGAACATAAGGTTGAACTGTCTGATACCTGTGAAGTTGTGCTTTCCACATGTCGGACAGCAGATATTGTTCTTCTCAACGTACTCTTCCATCTGCTCGTTGCTCCATCCGTCTACCGCACCCTCTGGAACAACTCCGTTTTCAGCCATAAAGTCCTCTATAAGTTTATCTGCACGGAATCTCTCATGACACTCTTTGCAATCCATAAGAGGATCAGCAAATCCTCCAAGGTGGCCTGAAGCAACCCATGTCTGTGGGTTCATAAGGATAGCACAGTCAACTCCTACATTGTAAGGGTTCTCCTGGATGAATTTCTTCCACCATGCTCTCTTAACGTTGTTCTTGAGTTCAACTCCGAGATTACCATAGTCCCATGTATTTGCGAGACCACCGTAAATCTCTGAACCTGGATAAACAAATCCTCTGCTCTTTGCCAATGCAACGATTTTGTCTAATGTCTTTTCCATTGTAATCCTCCAAATCATATTCGAATTTGCATTTTTTTCGCTCTATCCGCCTTATTTTATACTCATTCAAATATTTTTGCAAGGTTCACGGCATATTTTGTAATATTATTTATACAAAGCTACTATAATTTGTGCCGTCAGACATCACCTTATGACTTCTTCTTATTGCTTACTCGTTATGACTCTTGTATAATAGCACCAGATTGGTTCTTTCTGAAGCTCCAATTTCAAGTATTTTTATAGTACCAATTTGTAGTATTGGAATATGAATAAATCAAGTCACACGCAAATATCCAATGATACAACGTATTTTTAACGCTTATAATATGCAGGAAAGGAACACGGAAATGATATCAATAGACAAGACCTCCGATAAGTCTCTATACGAACAATTATATGAACAGATGAAATCTGAGATACTTAATGAGCACTATGCTGCAGGCGAAAAGCTACCTGCAACAAGACAACTCGCCGCCGAACATAAGCTGAGCCGCAACACAGTAGTATCTGCCTACAACCAGCTTGAACTTGAAGGATATATACGCTCCGTGACAGGCTCAGGCTACTATGTTGAGAACATCTCTGCATTTTCTCCAGACAAAAAGTCAAGACAAAGCCACAATATACAGCATTCTTCCAGGCAATCAGGAAAGACATTTGACTACACGTTCAGCTACGGTAATCTGGACTACAACTGCTATCACTCCAGGGCCTGGCGCAAATGTCTCACGAATGCCTGGGACATGATATCCATGGCCGATACCGCCTCCTACCAGATGTCGCAGGGAAGCTACACCCTCCGCAGTCTTATCACCGAATATCTGTACATGTCCAGGGGTGTCAACTGCACTCCGGAGCAGATCATCCTCACAAGCGGCCACCAGAGATCCATAGACATAATCACCCATATATTCAGTCCGTCAGACTATTCATTTGCCATGGAGGACCCTGGCTACAACGGAACATGGGAGATCGTCAGCCAGAGTCCTTTCAGGATCATTCCAATACCGCTTGAGGACGACGGTGTGTCCATAGAACAAATCCAGCGTCTCAGGGACACTCTGCTGTATGTAACGCCATCCCACCAGTTTCCTATGGGAAGTATACTGCCTATAAGCAAGAGGCTGGAGCTCATAGAATGGGCTGTCCAGTCAGGAAGTTATATAATCGAGGATGATTACGACAGTGAACTCCGATACCAGAGCAGACCGATCCCATCCTTGCAGTCCATCGATAACAGCGGCCGCACTATATATCTTGGAACTTTCTCCAAGTCCATGTCGCCGGATCTTAGGATATCATATATGGTACTCCCTGAGAATCTGATGAAAGACTACAGCTCCAGATATTCACATACCAACTGTACGGTTCCTACCATTCTGCAGCTTGCTCTTATTGAATTTATACAGAGTGGAAATTATCAGCGTCACATAGGCGCAATGAAGAATCACTATAAGAAAAAACATGATTATATACTTAATTATGTGAAACAGAATCTGGAAGATGATGTCATCATGTACGGTGCTGGAGCGGGTCTGCACTTTGTAGTAGAGATAAAGAACTCCTATCTCACCCAGTCCGAACTCATATCTGTCTTTGAGCAGAAAGGCATACGAATCTTCTCCACAGAACCATTCTGGATAAGAAAGAATCTCTGTCCTGAGAACCAGCTTCTGTTTGGTTT
The DNA here is from genome assembly GCA_900548315.1 of uncultured Coprococcus sp. Lineage (GTDB taxonomy): Bacteria > Bacillota > Clostridia > Lachnospirales > Lachnospiraceae > Coprococcus. Next base: position 4,396 of record URJU01000018.1, read on the forward strand.
CAGCGCCATACCATATGAAAAACTTCCCGGCGCGATGAAGACGTTCTCTAAAATAATACACTCTCTGTGATTTGTATTTTAGACAGGTAATATACAAAAAGAAGAGAATCTCACGTCATGTAGGATTCTCTTCTTTTTTTCACGTCAGTGAGTCTATGATCTCGACTGACTTGAACTTTCTGTCCACGTACATATCCATAAACTGCTTCGATACTAGCTGTATCTCGGAAAGCACTGCATCGGACACATTGAAGTTATACATCTTACCAAGTTGTGCTCCATTTATGTACTGTATCGTGTACACCGCATCGTCAGATAGATGCAGCGGGTGTTTTGCCCTTCCTCTGCATCCATCGCAGAGCAGTCCGCCTGATGCGGCATCAAATACATTTGAAACCTCTGTCTTGCCACATATAGGGCAGTGAAAACTCTGTATTCCCTGACCGAACACATCCATAAGCTTTATCTCATACACACACCTGATGAGTTTTGCAGGCATCTGCCCCTTCTCGAGAGCCTTAAGGCTCACATACAGAAGATTGAGATAATCCGCCGCCCTGTCCCCTTCATGTGTCATGAAACTCATGACCTCACAGAAGTATGATGCATAGCAATATGCATCTATATCCATGGTGAGTTGATGGAAATATTCATCAACATCTATATTCACAAGCCGATATGAGTCACGTCCAGGGATCAGAGTAAAGCTCCCCATGACAAACATCTGTGTCTTAGACTGAAGGGGATTCGTTCCCCGCCTCACACCTGTAGCAAATACCGTGATCCTGCCACGTTCCTTTGTCAGGACCACCATCCTCCTGTCATACTCACCCTGGAGGCTGCTGGACAATACAATTCCGTGCAGTGTAACTTCTTCTCTCATGATTGTATGTCCACCTCCATAACCAAAATCCTACTCGTCCCTGAATCCAAAGTTTCTCAGCAGTGTATCAGTATCTCTCCAGTCCTTCTTGACCTTGACCCACAGCTTCAGGTTGACCTTGGTATCAAGAAGTCTCTCTATTCCGTATCTTGCATGGGTTCCTATCTTCTTCAGCATAGCTCCCTGCTTCCCTATGATGATTCCCTTATGTGAATCCCTCTCACATATAATCGTAGCATCTATGTCTATGATACCACCGTTTGGTCTTTCTTTCATTGAGTCTATGACAACTGCTATACCATGCGGTACCTCCTTGTCAAGCTGGCGTAGAGCCTGCTCCCTGATGAGTTCGGCAACGATCTGTCTCTCTGGCTGATCGGTCACAGTATCCTCATCGTAGTACTGAGGTCCATACGGCAGATATTTCATAATGGTATCTATAAGTTCATCCGTATTCTTTCCCTTGAGTGCAGATACGGGTACTATCTCCGCAAAATCACAGGCATCCTTGTAGGTGTTTATCGCCTCAAACACCTTGCCCTCCTCAACGTTGTCAATCTTATTCACAACAACGATTATAGGAGTCTTTACGTGCTGCAACTGCTCTATGATGTAACGCTCTCCTGCACCGATAAAGGTTGTGGCCTCAACTATCCAGAGAACCACATCAACCTCATCCAGTGTACTCTCGGCAACCTTGAGCATGTACTCTCCAAGCTTGTTCTTTGCCCTGTTGATACCAGGTGTATCAAGGAATATGATCTGTCCCTTATCGCTGGTGTATACTGTCTGTATCCTGTTTCTTGTGGTCTGTGCCTTATTGCTGGTTATCGCTATCTTCTGACCTATCAGTCTGTTCATAAGTGTCGACTTTCCAACATTAGGTCTGCCTATGATAGACACAAAACCCGACTTGTATTCCTTATTCATATATCTCCTTTATCTCGTGGCCATGATCATATATCATGCCTACGTATCCAACCTAAAATTCATTTTGGTTTTTCACGAAAATTTTTATCACGTCTGCCTTCTCTCATCCTTAGAAGATTGCGAGCACTTCCTTGAAGTTGTCCTTATTCTCCTCTATCTTGCTCTCTCCGCCGATGGCACAGATGATTCCTGAATCCGTAACAGCCTTCACAAGTGGTGCAAGGGCTCTGATGGCATCTCTGTCGGTGGAGAGGATCTTATCACGCTCTCTCTGGATCTGTTCATCTGTAACTCCCATAAAGTATCTCGCCATATGGCTTATGCCCTCAGCAACAGGAGTCGTTGGCGCATCTATCTGAGCCATAGTTCCGATGATATACTTAGTCATATCCCTGTCTGAGCACTCAAAGTTTTCCACGAACTTATATGCATTCTTGAATATGTCATATGTCTCCATGAGGTTCGGATCTCTGTATGAACTCATATAGCATGTTCCATTCCTGAGAAATGAGCACATGGCGCCATACGCACCGCCCTTCACACGGACATTCTCCCACAGATAACCATATGAGAATATGATCTTGAGAACACTCAGTGAGCTGTCGTACTTGTATCCTGCATTCTCAAAATTACCTGCTATAGCAACGTACTGAACCTGGCTGGCAGTCTTGAATCCCTCATTCTGAAGATTCTTCTCAAACGGCTTCACGTCCTTATGTGCTGGTCTTGTGGAAAGCGCTTTACCAAAGTCCGCAAATGACTCCTCAAGCAGATCTGTCACATCCTGATCTCCTGTATAAGAAACAGTAAGTGCCCCCTTTCTGAGAACCTCTGCAAGGGCATACTGAAGCTTCTCAATGATATTGTCATACTTCTCATCGAAGTGGTCCACTATGTCACACAGAAATTCATAATAAGCAATTCCGCATGTCTCATCCGTGAATCTTGCACCCTCATCTATATATGACATGGCTCTGGTGTATGCGGTCACATGTCCCGATGCAGCCATGCCATTCTTCATGCTGGACTTCTCCTCCGTCAGGAGTTCCTTCAATCTCTTCCTGTCATCTATCTTTGATGAGAACAGTATCTCCTTCATAAGCTCTACCGCATATGGAAGTTTCTCATAGAGAGCTTTCATAGATACATAGAAGAACTTCTTGATATCCGTGTCACTGGCATATCCAACCATATCAAACTCTATTCCACCTATATTGCTGTCTATCTCATTTGACAGCTGTCCATAGGTGTGCTTCTCCGTGTCAATATATTTAAACAGGCATGACAGCACAGCAAGATATGGCACAAGGTCATTATCTATATCATTTATATTGAAATAGAACCTCAGATATCCTATACCGTTTGTAAATATATCGTGGCTTACAACTGAAAGTCCGCCGATCTCAGATTCAACATTCTTAAGCTTTTCAGCCTCTTTGTCAATGTCATCTATCGACAGAAGTGGAACCTTGGCAAGATCTTCGGCTGATGAAGGGGTTGCCTGATACTCCTTGAGCGCCTTTGTATCCTCCACGATCTTCTCAAGCTCCTCACGACTGAGTGTAGCCTTGTATGCAGCCAGCTCATCAGCGATCTTCTTCTCATTCTCCTGGTCAAGCCCCTTCTTTGGATTCATAGTGAGATACAGACCAAATGTATTGTCAATGAAACATTCCTTTATGATCTGTTCAAAATAACCATTCTGAAGATCCTCTCTCAGCTCCTTATACACATCATTCATCTCAAAAAACATGAGTGCCTTGGTATCGTCATACAGCCAGCTGTTAAATGCATCCAGTCCGTACATAAGTCCCTTAGGAAACCTTCCAAAATTGGCCTCCTTGTGCTTGAACTCAAACTTGTTGATTGCAGCCTCAACCGCATCCTTATCTATACCATGGCTGAGTTCTTCAAACGTGTCATCTATTATCTTTATGAATCTGTCCTTATCATTCTTATCCGCGCCTCTTGCTATAATAGAGAATGTGGTCTGCTGGCATCCATTGTCAAATGAGCTGTAGACCTCCTCGCCTATACCCGCATCAGTCAGAGCTTTCTTCAGGACAGCTCCCGGCGCATCCATGAGCACGTACTCAAGTATTTCAAGGGCTGTAACCTTCTTCTTTTCGGTGCTGAGCCCTGTTATCTTGCTGTATGTGAGTATGGAATTGTTCTCCTCCGGATCAGTATCAGCTATGGAGTACTCCATAGTGATATCCTTCATCTCGTCAAATGGCTTCTGAAGAGGGATCGCTGAATCTATCTCCTTGTAATCGTAATGTGACAGATACTCCTCATCTATAAATTCCAGCTCCTTCGCCATATCACAGTCACCATACAGATAAATATAACTGTTCGATGGATGATAATATGTCCTGTGGAAATCTCTGAATCTCTCAAGGGTGAGTGTAGGTATGGATACCGGATCACCGCCTGAATCATTGCCATATGGAGTGTCCGGCATGAGTAATGACTCTATCTCTCTGTACATAATCGACTCAGGACTTGAGTACACACCCTTCATCTCATTGTACACAACTCCGTTGTACTTCAGGTCTCCGTCCACAGAGTCAAGCTCATAGTGCCAGCCCTCCTGCTTCATGATCTCATCATGTATATAGATATCCGGATAGAACACTGCATCCAGATACACACTCATGATGTTCTCGAAGTCCTTCTGATTGAAGCTCGCTATAGGATATACCGTCTTATCTGAATAAGTCATGGCGTTCAGGAAGGTGTTCAGAGAACCTTTTGCCAGTTCAACAAATGGATCCTTTACCGGATATTTCTTTGAACCACAAAGCACTGAGTGCTCAATTATATGCGGTATTCCTGAATCATCATATGGAGGTGTCCTGAAACCTATATTGAATACCTTATTCACATCGTCATTCTCAATGATAAGGACCCTTGCCTTTGTCTTTATATGCTCCAGCACATAGCCCTTGCCATGTACCTCTGGAAGATCCTTCTCCTCAACTATTCTGTAAGCCTTTACATCCTTGATATTTCCCAATTCATGTTCTCCTTCTATATTTTTTATTGTCCTTTTATATATTGCCAAACAGCTTATCTGACCATTGTTGTAACAGACTATTTCGCTATTCCATCTGTCCGGCACCAAACGAAGCCGGAAGGAACTCTGACAATCTTCTCATGTCGTAATCATCCTCTGAACGTGCTGCGATAACATACATATCCGCAGAAAATTCCGAGAGCACCTGTCTGCATATCCCACATGGATATGTTATTCCATTTATCCCTGTACTATTCAGGCCACCGACAATAGCAATCGCTTTGAAATCTTTATAGCCACTACTCACTGCATTACACACCGCTGCACGTTCTGCGCATATAGTTGCACCATACGAGGAATTTTCTATATTACAGCCCGTGAACACTCTGTATTCATCCGCATTTCTATCGTGACTGTCTGTCTCTCCGCCAACGACTTCAGTTGCATCCGAAGAATTCTCCCGGCCCGCCAGGAGTGCTGCCCCAACCTTAAACTGTGAGTACCTGGCATATGCCATATCTCTCGCCTCTACCGCTTTCACAATAAGACGCCTGATGTCTGTATCTTCAATAATATAATCACTCTCCATAATACAGGACCTCCTTTCTGATACCTTCTACACACTTCCATAATAATAACACTAATCCACCTTTAGATTCAATCACCCACACAGTATTAAACGTTCAAATATTATCAGCTTGGCGCACATAACAAGAGGCCGCCCTAAGTCCGGCGGCCTCTCGATCACTTCTCTTTATTCAATTCATTACATTTTTAATAGCTTCCTGACTGTATCTGTCTGAGTATTTCGTCCACCATATCCTGATATGTGTCCGATGTAAGAACCAGGATAATACAGAACACCAGGAACACAAGTGCTATTGCGCTCATTATAATACCTGCGATAGCCATTCCCTTGCCAGGCTTCTTATTCTTAAGACTGATTATACCTGTGATTATACCTGCAATAGCTGAAGCAATTCCAACATACGTAATACAGCATCCAAATGTAAGAGAAAAGATACCAAGCACCATAGATGCTATGGATACGCCTTTGCTCTCCTGTGGCTGCATATTATTCTGTGGATATGCCGGACCTCCGCCCATATTCATGTCCTGGTTAGCATAATTCTGTCCGTATGGATCTCCCGGCTGTCCGTAGCCCTGACCATACTGACCATAGCCCTGTCCGTACTGGCCACCTGGCTGGCCATAATTCTGTCCATACTGACCGCCTGGCTGACCATAATTCTGATCATACTGTCCACCTGGCTGACCATAATTCTGTCCATACTGGCCGTCTGACTGACCATAGTTCTGGTCGTTCTGTCCATACTGAGGCGCACCGGCATATGGATTCTGCTGTCCCGCCTGTCCGTTGTCTTCTGTTGGCTGATAGCCGCCAAAGCTGTTGTTATCTTCTCCCATCTCTTCCTGCCTTTCATTTATAACTTTCTTATAACCCATACTTTCCCTTAGTCGAAAAATATCTATTTTGATTATCTCACACATGCCAATTAGTGTCAATTAACCTACACAAAAAAAGAAACACATCACCCAATTACGAATGATGTGATCCTTTTTTTATCTTAGTCTTTGCATTTTACTGCGAAATCGTGTCTGACTCTATTCCTTAGAATCCCATTCCGCCGCCCATACCAGCACCTCCTGCTGGCATAGCCGGAGCATCTTCCTTTATATCAGCAACTACTGACTCTGTTGTAAGCATAGTAGATGCAACTGATGTAGCGTTCTGGAGAGCACTTCTTGTAACCTTGACAGGATCAATGATTCCTGCCTCGATCATGTTGACATATGTCTCATTGTAAGCATCAAAGCCTACACCAACCTCAGACTCCTTGATCTTGTTGATGATAACTGATCCCTCAAGTCCTGCATTTGCTGCGATATGGAACAGTGGAGCCTCCATAGCCTTGAGAACTACCTTTGCACCTGTCTTCTCATCGCCCTCAAGATCCTTTACAAGCTCAGCAACCTTCTTTGCAGCGTGGATGTATGCTGAACCACCACCTGAGATGATTCCTTCCTCAACTGCTGCCCTTGTAGCATTGAGAGCATCCTCCATACGAAGCTTAGCTTCCTTCATCTCTGTCTCTGTAGCTGCACCAACTCTGATAACCGCAACACCACCGGCAAGCTTTGCAAGTCTCTCCTGGAGTTTCTCCTTGTCGAACTCTGATGTTGTCTCTTCAAGCTGAGCCTTGATGACATTTACTCGGCCTGCGATATCTTCCTTAGCACCCATACCATCAACGATGACTGTGTTCTCCTTTGTGATCTTAGCACTCTTTGCACGGCCAAGGTCATCAAGTGTTGCATCTTTAAGCTCATATCCAAGCTCCTCTGAGATAACCTTACCACCTGTGAGAATTGCTATATCCTGGAGCATATCCTTTCTTCTGTCGCCATAGCCAGGAGCCTTTACAGCTACTACCTGGAATGTACCACGCAGCTTGTTGACGATAAGTGTTGTGAGAGCCTCACCCTCGATATCCTCAGCGATGATCAGCAGCTTTGAACCGCTCTGAACGATCTGCTCAAGAAGTGGAAGGATCTCCTGGATATTTGAAATCTTCTTATCTGTTATCAGAATATATGGGTTATCAAGCTCTGCAACCATCTTCTCCATATCTGTTGCCATGTAAGCTGAAATATAACCTCTATCGAACTGCATACCTTCTACAAGGTCGAGCTCTGTCTTCATTGACTTTGACTCTTCAATTGTGATGACTCCATCTTTTGACACTTTCTCCATAGCGTCAGCAACCATCTGTCCAACCTCATCGTCACCAGCTGAGATAGATGCAACTCTTGCGATCTGATCCTTTCCGCTGATAGTCTCACTCATATCAAGAATAGCCTCAACTGCCTTATCGCAGGCCTTCTTCATTCCCTTTCTGAGAACGATTGGGTTAGCGCCGGCTGCCAGATTCTTCATTCCTTCGTTGATCATAGCCTGTGCAAGAACTGTAGCTGTTGTTGTACCATCACCTGCAACATCATTTGTCTTTGTGGCAACTTCCTTGACGATCTGAGCACCCATGTTCTCAAATGCATCCTCAAGCTCGATATCCTTTGCTATAGTAACACCATCATTTGTGATGAGTGGTGAACCGTATGACTTTGCAAGTACTACGTTTCTTCCTTTAGGTCCAAGTGTAACTCTTACTGTATCTGCTAACTGATTAACTCCTGCCTCAAGTGCCTTTCTAGCCTCGGCACCGTACTTAATTTCCTTTGCCATTTCTGTCTACCTCCATATCTTAATCTGTCTTTTTCTGTCTTATTATTTATGCGTCTAAAAATACATCACAATATATATTGTCTATTATCCGTATATCGCCTCAATATCAAAAATGATTATTTCTCAACGATTGCAAGAATGCTGTCCTGCTTGATAACTATGTACTCCTCATCGTCAAGCTTAACCTCTGAGCCTGCGAACTTCTGATATATTACAGTATCTCCAACCTTAACATCCATAGGAACAAGCTTGCCATCCACAACTGCTCCAGGACCAACTTCTATAACCTCTGCATACTGTGGCTTTTCCTTTGCCTGACCTGGCAAAACTATTCCTGACTTTGTTGTCTCCTCTGCTACTGACTGCTTTAATACTACTCTGTCTCCAAGTGGTCTTAACTTCATGATATATACCTCCTGATTTATTATTTCTAATTTTTTCTCGCTTTCGTTTTTAGCACTCAATTTATGTGAGTGCTAACACTGTTTTATATTCTATCCATTTCCACAAAAAAATCAACCCTTATTTTCTAAAAAATATATAAAAAGATGACTTTCTCAAACCAATATCATACATACTACTTAAACAGTGTTGTCCTTGCATAGTCAAACAGATACTGCTGTGCATATCCTCCGATATCTCCGAATTTCTTCACCGCAAATGCCTCTATGTCCGTTTTCTTTGTATCTTTTCCATCAAAATACATCTGCTCCATTATCCTCTTCATCCACACATCCACAGGAAACGCTTCCCGTCTGCCAAGTCCAAACAACAGAACGCAGTTTGCAACCTTTTCCCCAACGCCCTTTATCGTCATTAGCAGTTCCCTTGCCTGTGCTATGTCCAAAGAATCCAGTTTATCCTTCGTCACAGTGCCTGAATATACCGCCTCCGTGGCGTTTTTGATATATGGTGCCCGAAATCCAACTTTGCACTCCCTGAGTTCATCCTCTGTGACATCGTGAAGTATCTTCACATCTGGGAACACGTAAAATGCCTCACCATTATATCCTATGATTTCATCACCAAATCTATGCGATATATTTTTTACGCACTGCTTAATCTGCGGTATATTCTTATTCTGTGATATGATAAATGATATAAGTGTCTCAAAAAAATCCTGGTTTAATATGCGGATTCCGTTCTTCTCATCAACAGCCGTCTTTAACGCACCGTCGGCTTTTATAACTCTCTCTTTGATGAATCCATAGTCATTGTCCATATCAAGATAAGATTTCCATATTTCTTCATAATCCTCCATAGATGAACCATATATCCTGAGCGTCTTGTCTGTCTGCTCCATCTTCACGGCTCTGCCGAATGCCACGACTTCATACACTTCTTCGTCAAGCTTGTCAAAATGAAAACACTGGCCACATTCAAGTATCTGAGAGAGCATAAAATCATTCACGCCGTCGACCGTTACTATATTATTTTCACAACTTACATTCATCTTCTGTACACCTGCCATTTTCTGTATCTCCTATCTCACGCGTTACACCACATCTTCATCCGCTTTATGAATATCGCGCATCATCTGTCTTGTAATACTTCTTTGCAAATTGCCCTTATAAAACATACCAGACTATTGTATAATACACGTATATTATTTTCAACGTCACTTACAGTGAGCGGAAATAATTACCTATATTTAAATCCACGGGAGGACTTATGGCAGAACAGATATATACCATCCCTGTAAACGACGCATTTGACAGCGAGTGCGAATGTCCTATGTGCCAGATGCAAAGGGATCTTGAAAGAAACGCAATCGAATACACTATGGGACCAAGCTACATGGAGGATGACAATCGCGCCATGACTGACAAGCTTGGATTCTGCAGCCACCACCTGAGACTTCTCTACCAGGAGAAGAATCGCCTGGGACTGGCTCTTATGATGAACACCCATATGAACAAGACTATCAAGGATATGAAGGAGCTTGCGGCTAAAGGTCCCGCGGCAAAGGCTGGTCTATTTGGCAAAAGCACTCCAAATGCTCCTATAGTCGACTACATTGAGAGCATGGAAAAGAGCTGCTTTATATGTGGGCGAATGGACAATATGTTCGTGAGATATGTGGACACTATCTTCCACATGTGGAAGAAGGACACCGAATTCAGAGAGAAATTTGCGAGCTCTAAGGGGTTTTGTACATATCACTATGGTATCCTCTACAAGACAGGTCAGAGCAAGCTGAGCAAAGAGCAATACAGCGAATTCATCAATGCTTTAAACAAAGTCTTTTTTGAGGGAATGGAGAGAGTGAACGAAGACATCAGCTGGTTCATCGACAAATTCGACTACAGATATAAGAATGAACCCTGGAAGAATTCCAAAGACTCCGTGCAAAGAGGAATCATCAAAACGGGGCATACATTTGTGGAATGATTGGTGAAACAAAAGTAAAAAGTCATCTGCTCATGCTGACAATGACGAAAATACTCCGCCATTGTCATATATGCAGATGACTTTTTTTATATTTTTTATGGTTTTATATTGTAATATTACTTGTCAGCTGACTATCAGCCAACTTTCCAAGACATGATACCGATACCATCTGTCAATGACGTTTTTCCGACATTCATATCATTTGCAGTATCTGAGTCAGACGATATTACACTTTCTATCCTATTGACTACTCTATCGTCTATTCTGTTGCCTGTTTCATTGTCTATTCCGTTGTCTATTCCATAACGGTGCTTATATTTCTCATGCAGATATGCTCTGTAATCCGCAAGGCGTCCTGTGAACACAGGTTTAAGCATGGTGCATTTTCTAAAATCACCAGGCTTTACCAATCCCGGTTTCTTGTGGAATATATCAACTCCGGCATTTCTAAGTACCGCCGCTACGAATTGAGAACAAAAATAATTATATTCTCTGTCCATGGCTCTATGAAAAAACACACTGAACACTCCAAGGAAATTATAACCATATCGCTCAGGATGCTTCTTGAATCTTACCAATTCCCGCTGTATGTGGTCATATTGTCTTTTTGTCACATTGAGTTCGTACACTGTACATCTGGTTCCTTTATGCTTGCCAAATATACCCTTCTCTATATTCTCACTGATGAACCCACCGTTAAACGGGTTGTACATACCTCTTCTTGCAAAACTGTACATTTCATTGAGACTGATATCAAGAGCCAGAGATGTGTGACTATATGGTTCCCCGGTAAACAGCTTTATCAGATTTGATGGTATCGTCTCCGTCTTGGACAGAAGTATATATACCCTTTTGTAATCGTATTCCATAATTTCTTTCCAATCACATGTATTTGATACACACGCCTCCCCTTAAGGCGTGTGCTGATCCCCATACATTTTCATATAATATCTGCAGATCAAAGTCAGTACTGCAGATTCTGTAATACACTGTATCTCTTACTTGCCTGGCTTGTATGAACTCTTGAGTGATACAATCCTGTTATACACAGGGTGCTCACTTGTCGAATCCTTTGAGTCAACACAGAAGAATCCGTTCCTGAGGAACTGGAACGCCTCGCCCGGCTGAGCCTCCTCAAACGCCTTCTCCAGCTTACATCCCTGCTTGATGACAAGCGAATTTGGATTGAGGTTTAATGTACCGTCATCGTTGAGTTTACCCTTCTCCTCATCGATGATATTCTCGTACAGACGAACCTCAGCATCTATGGCACTCTCGGCTGATACCCAATGGATAGTTCCCTTGACCTTACGGCCCTCAAAGCCTGAACCACTTCTTGTCTCAGGATCATATGTACAATGAACTGTAGTTACATTGCCATCCTCATCTTTCTCAAAGCCAACGCACTTTACAAAATATGCGTTCTTGAGGCGAACCTCATTGCCTGGGAAAAGTCTGAAATACTTCTTAGGCGGCTCCTCCATGAAGTCCTCTCTCTCTATATATAAATACTTGCTGAATGCAACCTTTCTGCTGCCAAGCTCCTCATTCTCCTGATTGTTCTCAACATCGAGATATTCAACCTGATCCTCAGGATAGTTGTCTATGACAAGTTTTACAGGGTCTACAACAGCCATGTATCTCTTTGCTGTAAGCTTTAAGTCATCACGCACACAATACTCAAGCATAGCATAGTCAACAGATGACTGGCTCTTTGATATTCCAACCAGCTCCATAAATTTCTTGATGGCAGATGGTGTAAAGCCTCTTCTTCTGAGGGCGGCTATACTTACAAGACGTGGATCATCCCATCCATCAACTATTCCATCCTCAACGAGCTTCTTTATGTATCTCTTACCTGTTATTACATTTGTAAGATAAAGCTTTGCAAACTCTATCTGCTTTGGTGTGCCATCAGGTGAATCCTTGTAGCCAAGCTCCATAACAACCCAGTCATACAGAGGTCTGTGATCCTCGAACTCAAGTGTACATATGGAATGTGTAACACCCTCGATCGCATCCTCGATTGGATGGGCAAAATCATACATTGGATAGATGCACCACTTGTCGCCTGTATTGTGATGGTTCATTCTTGCTATTCTGTAGATGATCGGATCTCTCATGTTGATGTTAGGGCTTGCCATATCTATCTTCGCACGAAGTACCTTGCTTCCATCAGGGAACTCACCATTCTTCATCCTCTCAAACAGATCAAGATTCTCCTCGATACTTCTGTCTCTATATGGGCTGTTCTTGCCAGGCTCTGTGAGTGTTCCCCTGTACTCTCTGATCTCATCCGGTGTGAGATCACACACATATGCCTTACCTTTCTTGATAAGCTTTATCGCTGCCTCGTACATCTGATCAAAATAGTTAGATGCAAAGAACACTCGGTCACCAAAGTCTGCGCCAAGCCACTTCACATCTGCAAGTATGGACTCAACGAACTCTGTCTTTTCCTTTGTAGGGTTGGTATCGTCAAATCTGAGATTGAACTGTCCACCATACTGCTTTGCCAGACCGTAATTTAAAAGTATTGATTTGGCATGTCCTATATGTAAATATCCATTTGGCTCCGGTGGGAATCTGGTGACGATCTTCGGAACCTTTCCCTCAGCTATATCTTTCTCAATTATCTGTTCAATGAAATTCTTACCTGTCATCTCTTCAGCCATTTCCAAACTGCCTCCCGCTTTTTTGATAATTCTAAATGTCTGCAACCGAATTTACACACGATTATAGTTAGTTTACCATACTTTTACTACTTGTACCACAATTATCTTTTGATTTGTCATTATTTTTCGCACAAATGTAAATATTTTACTTGATTTTTGATGTCCATTTTGTTATAGTTATTATTGCTTTTGAAAAGCAAGCTACTATAGCTCAGGTGGTAGAGCGCAACATTGGTAATGTTGAGGTCACGGGTCCGACTCCCGTTAGTAGCTTTTATTTTTTTGTCCGTATTTATGCCGCCCTGAGCAGCTTTATTTTTTTGCAAGAAAAAAACACCCCATCGAGGTGTTTTTCTCTGAATATTTTGTCAGGCAGATAAGCCTTATCCACCGCAGGCCGGATCACTTACTTTCCACTCGCCGTCTCAGTTTCGTATATTCCATCAGCCCACTTCTTATTCCACTCACCCATGACATCGTTCAGGGACTTGTGTCCGCGGTGTGACTGTCCAAGTGCTGTGTCGATCAGATCGACCTGGTACTGTGAACCCTTGTCAAGATCAAGTTCTGAAGCTTTATTTACATTAGTCCATTTTCCCTTGTTGTCGACACTTGCTGCATTGTTGGCAATGAGATCAATGCTCTCAAAGTCCTTCAGAAAATCAGGATATGCTGAATCTCTGACTATGGAGATCATTCCCTGTGTATCCGCATAGTCTGACTCGTTGATAAGGAAGTCCATGAACGCCCTTGCTGTAGGCTTGTTCTTTGCAGATGTAGGGATGGCATATGCATAGTCTGTAGAGAGTGACTGGTACAGAGTGCCGTCATCGGATGTTACAGGGAATGGCATGTAACCTATGTCATTTGCATTTGAACCGGCGGCCTTGAACTGGCTTACCGCCCATGATCCTACTGCCATGCATGCTATCTTGCCTTCATTTATCATCTCCTTGCTCTGCTCCCAGTTTGAAGTTGCAGGATCAGACTCGCAAAGTCCCTGCTCCACTATATCATACAGAAGCTTGTATACCTTGTAAGAAGATTTTCCCTCTGAGAAAGGATCCTTCTCATTGCACATTACATTGTTGATGTAATCGCTGTCTCCTGACACTCCGCTCACATATGCCTGCCACTGTCCGAGTGCCCATGTGTCGTGGTAATTTGTGTAGTATGGGATTGCCTCAGTATTCTCCTTTATCTGCTGTAACGCCTTTATGAAGTCTTCCTCAGTCTGTGGAAGCTCCTCTATTCCTGCATCGTGGAACACACGCTTGTTATAGGCAATACCTGACACATTACATCCACTTGGAAGTCCGTACACGATACCGTCATATGTGTCAGCCACGAGAGCCTCCTGCATATAGTCGTCTGCAAGACTGTCATCAGTACCAAGAGGCTCAAAATAAGTCTTGAACTCTGATGGTGCGATGGACGCAGGTATCAGGCACAGATCACCGATCTCTCCAACCGTGAACAATATGGATGTATCGCTCTCGTAGTCCTCCATAGGAAGGTACTCAACCTCTGTTCCCGGATACTTCTGCTCAAATACCTCTGCATATCTCTTCAGATCTGTGTCCACAAGATCCGTTCTGTTTGTGAGCACTGTGATCTTTCCTGTGATGTCTCCTTCAAATGCCGTGCTCGCTCCGACATATGCTGACTCCGTATTTGCTCCCGTACTCTTTGAAGCGTCATCTTTGCTGTCATCACTGCTTTTCCCACATCCGATCATCGACACTGCCATGGCTCCTGCCAGCAGCACACATGTTAACCTACTTGCTTTTTTCATATCCCTTGTCCTTTCTATTTCGCTCTGCGTATCATTTTTATTTGTTGCTTCCCTGTTTTGCGATTCCACTGTAGATCTGCTTTCTGAATAAGATGAATGCGATCAGTGTCGGGATCATCGTTATAACAATTCCCGCAGCAAGCACCTCCCAGCGTCCGCCAAATTTACTGTTGAACCTGTATAGAGCCGTTGATATAACCGCATGGTTGCTAAACGGCAGATACAGATATGCAGTAAAGAAATCATTGTAGAATGCGATTCCCTTGAGTATCACCACCATGACGATGGCTGGCTTTAGCAGTGGAAGTATTATCTTGCGGTAGACCGTAAAATACGATGCTCCATCCATGAGTGCCGCCTCATCAACAGCCTTCGGTATCTCCTTCAGTCTCTGTAAGAAGATATATACTGACACAACATCCGTTCCCGCATATATCAGTATTACCGCAATAAATGTATTGTATATGTTCATGTTCTTTATCTGTCTCTTATACACATCTCCGAGCCCACGAGACGCGTAGTAATCTC
>URJU01000019.1 GCA_900548315.1 uncultured Coprococcus sp.
ACTACGCGTCTCGTGGGCTCGGAGATGTGTATAAGAGACAGCTGACCCCTCCGTCCCCATGAGTGGATTAGAATACCATTACAGAGAGGTTGATATATATGAGCAGAGTAATAGGAATAGATCTGGGAACAACAAACAGTTGTGTGGCAGTGCTTGAGGGCGATCAGCCAACCGTCATACCGAATTCGGAGGGCGGCAGGACCACACCTTCCATAGTAGCCATCACGAAGAATGGCGAGAGACTGGTGGGTGAGGCTGCCAGGAGACAGATGACTGTGAATGTGGACAGAACTATCACATCCATCAAGAGAGCGATGGGAACAACATACAGAAAGAGGATAGACGGCAAGGATTACTCGCCGCAGGAGATATCGGCCATCATACTTTCAAAGCTGAAAAGTGATGCTGAGAGTTATCTAGGCAGATCGGTATCTGATGCAGTCATAACTGTCCCGGCTTATTTTGACGACAGCCAGAGGCAGGCGACCAAGGATGCCGGAAGAATAGCGGGGCTGAATGTGCTTCGAATCATAAATGAGCCTACATCGGCGGCTCTTGCCTATGGCCTGGACAATGGTCAGGCGCAGAAGATACTTGTGTACGATCTTGGCGGAGGAACATTTGACGTGTCTGTTATAGAGATAGGGGACAGCGTCATAGAGGTTCTTGCCACCGCGGGAGACAATCATCTAGGCGGAGATGATTTTGATGAGAGGCTGCTGGACTACGTCATCAAGACCTTTAAAAAGGAGACAAAGGTCAATCTGGCGAAGGATATCACGGCATCCCAGAGAGTGAGGGAGGCTTGTGAGAATGCCAAGAAGGAGCTCTCATTTGCGCAGACTGCACACATCAATCTGCCATTTATATCGACGGTGAAGAATCAGCCGGTGCATCTAGACATGACGATAACCAGGGAGCAGTTCAACGAGCTCACCTATGACCTGGTGGAGAGAACGGCGGGACCCGTGAATCAGGCGCTGTCCGATGCGGGCATAACGAGAAATCAGATAGATAAAGTGCTGCTGGTGGGTGGCTCCACCCGTATACCGGCGGTTGTGGATAAGGTTCGTGCCATAACCGGCAGGGAGCCATCCAAGAATATGAACCCGGACGAGTGCGTTGCCATGGGTGCGGCGGTTCAGGGAAGCAAGCTCAGTGGCGAGCTCACCGTGTCGAATAAGGTGAATGACATTCTCCTCATGGACGTGACGCCTCTCTCGCTGTCCATCGAGACCCTTGGAGGCGTGGCAAATGTCATCATTCCGAGAAATTCAGCCATTCCGACCAGAGCGTCAAAGATATTTACCACGGCGGGCAATTTCCAGAGGGATGTCGAGATCAAGGTGTACCAGGGTGAGAGACATTTCACAAGGGATAACAAGCTGTTGGGCAACTTCAGGTTAAGCGGTATCAAGAGAGCCATGGCGGGAGTTCCTCAGATCGAGGTCACATTTGACATGGATGCAAATGGTATTCTCAAGGTTTCTGCTAAGGATCTTGGCAGGGGTGTGGAACAGCAGATAGTGATCACATCCAGCACCAACCTTTCGGAGGAGGAGATCCGCAGAGCAAGGGAGGATGCGAAGAAGTACGAGGATGATGTGGCTGGAGCCAGAGAGTTCAAAGATATTATGAACGAGGCCGAGGCGTATGTATATAAGGTAGAGAATCTTCTTGAGACCAAGGGCGCACAGCTCGATAAAAAAGAAATGAAACGGATCAAGAGCGACTGCGAGTATCTGAGGAAACTTGTGACACGAACAGACATGAATCATGTAGATGACGTGGAGATGGGCAGGATGAAGGAAGCCTACAGACAGCTCCAGGAATCCGCAGAGAAACTGGAGACAATGTAGCCTGGGGACGGAGGTACCTGACCCCCGATACGAAATGGAAGACTTGGAATATCGGGTATCTTTATATATAATATTTAGTAAATTTCGAGGAGAATGGTG
Organism: uncultured Coprococcus sp.; assembly: GCA_900548315.1. GTDB lineage: Bacteria > Bacillota > Clostridia > Lachnospirales > Lachnospiraceae > Coprococcus. The sequence goes on from URJU01000019.1 coordinate 1,959, forward strand.
ATTATGAAAGACAAATTTATAAGATTTATGAGGTCCAGGTACGGCAACGATCAGTTGTCATCATTTCTTACCTGGGGCGGATTGATATTTATGGTGCTGGATGCATTTATCAAGACAGGGATATTTTATTTCCTTGGGCTTTTCATGTTCGCTTACGGATATGTGAGGATCATGTCCAAGAATTATGACAAGCGTGCAGCGCAGAACAGATGGTTCATGGAGCATACCGCGGGCGTGAGAAATATATTCAAGCGTGCAAAGAAACAGAAGGAAGCCGGCAAGGAATACAAGATATTTGTCTGCAGTAAATGCCAGCAGATGATCAGAGTTCCAAGGGGAAAGGGAAAGATAGAGATCAGATGCCCTAAGTGTGGCAACAGATTTGTGAAGAAGTCTTAGTAACAGCGCAGACTGATAAAGTCGTATATTGGAATACAGTGTGGAGATTGAGAGATGTTTGGATATATAGTGGTGAACCAGCCTGAGCTTAAGATGAAAGAATATGATGAATACCGTAAGTATTATTGCGGCCTGTGCAAATCGTTGAAGGACAGATACGGTGCCAGAGGACAGATCAGTCTCAGCTACGACATGACATTTCTGGTGCTGCTTCTGACAGGGCTATATGAACCGGAGAAGTTTTCGGGCAGCCGAAGGTGCATCGCACACCTGGCATCAAAGAATACTTATGTACAGAATGAGTACACAGACTATGTTGCTGACATGAATGTGATCCTTACCTATTATAAATGTATGGATGACTGGGACGATGAGCATATGTTTACCCGGAAACTTTATGCAGATGTGCTGCTCGCTGGGAAAAATGGCAGGAGACTCAAGGAAGATTATCCACAGAAGATTCGCATCATAGTGGAGAACCTCAAGGCGATAAGCGAGCTGGAGGACGCGGGATCTGATGATATGGACGCATTGTCGGGGCATTTTGGCGATATCATGGCAGAGATCTGTGCACCAAGACATGATGAGTGGGAATCATATCTCAGGACAATAGGCTATTATTTAGGCAAATTTGTCTACATAATGGATGCATATGACGATATAGAAAAGGATATAGGAGCAGGAAATTACAATCCGTTTGTATGCAGACTTGCACATGAGCTGGATGTTGATGTACAATCAGTGGGTGTGGATTCGCCCATAGAACCGGGCAAATGGCAGGAGCTTGCAGAGTGGACGAAGGACGTTCTGATGATGATGGTGGCTCCGCTTGCAAAGGAGTATGAGATGCTCCCTATTATTGAGAATGTAGGAATACTCAGGAATATAATATACTCAGGGATATGGGAAGCGTATTATGCAACTACGAACAGAAGATGTGGATGCGCAGAAGATAAAAATACAGATGGTGAAAATGCAGATAAATAAAAACGTCATCAAATACAAGATTACTTGATTATAGCACTAGGCCTAGTCAAAGACGATTATAAATGGTCTGGTGAAAAGGATAGGGAACAGATTATGAAAGATCCTTACGAGGTACTGGGACTCAAAAGAGGTGCCAGCGAAGAAGAAGTGAAAAAAGCATATAGAAGGCTGAGCCGCAAGTATCATCCGGATGCAAATATCAACAATCCCCACAAGGATGAGGCTGAGGAAAAGTTCAAGGAGATACAGCAGGCGTACAAGTCCATTGTGAGTGGTGAGGCCGACCGTGCAAGTTACGGTGGTGCTGGTGGGTATGGAACCGGAAGCTCGCAGGGCTACGGCAGTAGTTATGGATCTGGCGGTTCTTATGGCGGAAACTCTTATGGTGGTTCGTCAGGAGGTTATGGACAGTACGACGATCCATTTGGTGGTTTCGGAGGATTTGGCCCATTTGGCTTTGGAGGATATCAGAGACAGAATGATTACGATCCAAATGACAAGGATTCCAGATATTTTCAGGCTGCGAAGAACTACATGAACAGCGGAAGCTATGAGGAGGCGAAAAACGTCCTCAATCAGATAGATAACCACGATGCCAGATGGCATTATTACAGTGGTGTGTGCAACGCCGGACTTGGCAATCAGATAAGAGCCATGGAGATGATAAAGCGTGCGATGGAGCTTGATCCTGGCAATCAGGAGTACCGACAGGCATATGAGGCCATCAAGAGCGGACACCAGTGGTACATGGACAGAGGCGCCGGATACGGAATGGATATGCCGACTGGCGGAAAGTTCTGCAATAACCTTTGTACTATATGTACCCTCATGTCATGCTGCATGGGCGGTGTGCCTTGCGTGTGCTGCATGCCTGGTGGATATGGTAGAAATTAGAACAGAAAAGACAGACCTGTTGTGATGATGCAATAGGTCTGTTTTTATGTAAAGTAATCATATTTGGAGAGTTTGTTAAAAACTGTCGTAGAACATCAACTATTGTGTTACAATGGCAACATTGCCACCCCTAGACAGGCAAGGAAAGGGGGATAGCATAAGATGATAGGTTTTTTAATATCTTTCGTTGTTTCTATCATAGCAAGTATAATCGCCTACTATATTTGCAAATGGCTGGATAGTGACAAGTAGCTCTGGCAATCAGCACAAGGAACACGTCGCCTTGTCATAAAAGACGGAGAACCCCCTGGGAGTCGCCTCTCCCAGGGGGTTCGTTCGTGCCTTATATAGCATAATGATAGATTTAATATCTTCTGTCTGGTCACATTATAGCATATACGTGATACGTTTACAATATTCTAGTAATCATCGAAAACGCATGAGCCCCCAATAAATTTCGATATTATCAGACATTTATCGATGCAGTGTGTAAAATGACTGTAAATTCTATTTGACTATAGTCTAATTTTATCGCGTTATTTAACAAATTTTTCCTCATGTATTGTTAAAAAAAAAGGTTGATGATAGAATAAAACAGTGAAAATGGAAATAAATATAGTTATTTATCCAAGGAGGGAATGAATCAGATGAAGATGTTAGCAGATTTCGATAAGGAAGGTTTTAAGAAGGAAGTCATTACTAACGTAAAGACCCTTTTCCGCAAGCCTATCGAGGAGGCTACTCCACAGCAGGTATTCCAGGCAGTCAGCTACGCAGTTAAGGACGACATCATTGACAGATGGATTGCTACACACAAGGAGTTTGAGAAGAAGAACGTCAAGACAGTTTACTATCTGTCTATGGAGTTCCTTATGGGTAGAGCACTCGGTAACAATCTTATCAACTTGACCTACTACGATGCAGTTAAGGAAGCACTTGATGAATTAGGATTTGATCTGAACTTTATAGAGGATCAGGAGCCTGATGCCGCTCTGGGTAATGGCGGTCTCGGACGTCTTGCAGCCTGCTTCCTTGATTCATTGGCAACACTTGGCTATCCCGCATATGGATGTGGTATCAGATACAAGTATGGTATGTTCAAGCAGGGCATCAAGGACGGTTATCAGGTAGAGATGCCGGATGACTGGCTCAAGGACGGCAACCCATTCGAGGTAAAGCGTTCAGAGTACGCTGTTGAGGTTAAGTTCGGTGGATATGTCAGAGTTGAGAACAAGAATGGCAGAAACTACTTTATACAGGAAGGATATCAGTCAGTTCGTGCCGTACCTTATGACCTTCCAGTCATCGGATATGGCAACAACGTTGTAAATACACTTAGAATCTGGGATGCTGAGGCAATCCAGGAGTTCTGCCTTGACTCATTTGACAAGGGTGAGTATGAGAAGGCAGTAGAGCAGCAGAACCTTGCAAAGACTATTGTCGAGGTTCTCTATCCGAATGACAATCACTACGCAGGTAAGGAACTGAGACTGAGACAGCAGTATTTCTTCATCTCAGCTTCAGTACAGAGAGCTATCCTCAAGTTCAAGGAGCTCAACAAGGATATCCACAAGCTGCCAGAGAAGGTGACATTCCAGATGAATGATACACACCCAACAGTAGCAGTTGCCGAGCTCATGAGAATCCTCATGGATGAGGAAGGTCTTGAGTGGGATGACGCTTGGGATATCACAACAAGAACATGTGCATACACCAACCATACGATCATGGCAGAGGCTCTTGAGAAGTGGCCTATCGAGCTGTTCTCAAGATTACTTCCACGTATCTACCAGATCGTTGAGGAGATCAACAGAAGATTCGTATTAAAGATCCAGGAGATGTATCCGGGCAACCAGGATAAGGTTAAGAATATGGCAGTTCTGTACGATGGCCAGGTTAAGATGGCTCATCTTGCAATTGCAGGTTCTTACTCAGTAAACGGTGTTGCAGCTCTTCATACCAAGATCCTTGAGGAGAGAGAGCTTAAGGACTTCTACGAGATGAGACCAGAGCAGTTCAACAACAAGACAAATGGTATCACTCAGAGACGTTTCCTGCTTCATGCTAATCCACTTCTTGCAAACTGGATCACAGACAAGATCGGTGACGAGTGGATAACCAATCTTTCACACCTTAAGAAACTTAAGGTATATGTGGATGATGAGAAGTGCCAGCATGAGTTCATGAACATCAAGTACCAGAACAAGATCCGTCTTGCAAAGTACATCAAGGAGCATAACAATGTGGATGTAGATCCTCGTTCAATCTTCGATGTACAGGTTAAGAGACTTCATGAGTACAAGAGACAGCTCCTCAACATTCTTCACGTTATGCATCTGTATAACAGACTGAAGACAGAGCCAGAATTCGATATGTACCCAAGAACATTCATCTTTGGAGCAAAGGCATCAGCAGGCTACAAGAGAGCTAAGCTTATCATCAAGCTCATCAACTCAGTAGCAGATGTTGTCAACAACGATGCATCAATCGATGGAAAGATCAAGGTTGTATTTATAGAGAACTACAGAGTATCCAATGCCGAGATCATCTTCGCAGCAGCAGATGTATCAGAGCAGATTTCAACAGCTTCAAGAGAGGCTTCAGGTACAGGTAACATGAAGTTCATGCTGAACGGTGCACCAACACTTGGAACTATGGACGGAGCAAATGTAGAGATCGTTGAGGAAGTTGGTATTGAGAACGCATTTATCTTCGGACTCTCAGCAGAAGAGGTTATGAAGTATGAGCGCGAGGGCGGCTACAACCCAATGGATATCTACAATAACAACCAGGCTGTAAGAAGAGTTCTCACACAGCTTATCGATGGCACTTATGCAAAGGATGATCCGGACAGATTCAGAGATCTCTATGATTCTCTCACAAAGGAAGATGTATACTTCATCCTTAAGGACTTCGATTCATATGCAGAGGCTCAGCAGAAGGTTGACAAGGCATACCAGGATGAGAAGGGCTGGGCAAAGATGGCTATGCTCAACACAGCATGCGCTGGAAAGTTCTCATCAGACAGAACTATCGAGGAGTATGCAAAGGAGATCTGGAAGCTTAAGAAGGTTAAGGTTTCACTTGACAAGTAATTTATATTTATCAATATAGAATGCAGCAGGGGCTGCCGGAATTCGCGTAAGATTCTGGCAGCCCTTTGTTTGCATGTGTGCCACCTGATATTAGATTGTTGAAAGTAAAAACATGTCGTTTATGAAGAAATAATGTCGTTAATGCATGTTGGATTGTACTTGCGTTTCTTCTCAGATATAATGTAGAAGGAGGTGGCAGGATAAAGCTTGAAATACATGGGGTTACCTAAAACCGATAATAAATGAAAGAATATAATAGGAGAGAAGAATGGCAAGAAATATTCAGAGGGAGTTTGTAAAATATTATAAAGAAAGGCTGGCATCACTTGGATTTATCAAAGTGAAGGGAAGACAGCCGTATTTTGTTAGGGTTATAAATGATGAGATATTGCATATTTTAACACTTGATACTGGCATGTCAGCAAAAGATGGTTACAAGGTAGCACATCTGGAATGTGGGTTAGCAACGGTATACAGGCAGGAGATTAATTTTTCTGTTACACCTAAACATAATAATGATTGGTTGGTGGATTATACAAAATTTTTTAGAAAAAAGAATTTCCCAAATCAGGTAATAGAATATCCAAGAGATCTAAAAATGTACTATTACAAAGAAGAGACAATGGATGAAATCATAGGGGAAATGTGGATAGGGATAAGTGATATGATTAAAGAATTTGATAATGTTCAAAACATGGAAAACACGCTTAATTGGTTGATGAGATATAACCCAGGCAATATCATACAGTCAGACTGGAGTTTGACTGATGATTGTATAGCAGAAGAATCGTTATACTATTTAAGAAAAAAGTTCCCGTTAAGTGCATTTCAGCAAAATTTTGATGAATTAAAAAATGAAGTAATTAATAGTCCTTTGGTCGGTGATGAAAAAGAAAAAGAGTTAAAAGAAGTAAAAGAATGGGAGAACGAACTATATAAAGATAGGGCAGAAATGCAAATTAATCAGCAAAACTATGAACAGGGCATGCAATTATTGAGAGAACACTATGATAGAAACATAGAATATCTCAATGGTATGGGAATTGACGTGGAGAGAAGAGATATCACAGATTTGTTTGATTAGTTGTCGTAGAGTTATACAATTGTTGTAAATCTTGTCAACCCCTCTGTAGCTATGGTATGATAAATATATATGGTTTTCGCGGGAAACGAATGGCACCGGCAATTTGCCTAAGGCGAATTTGCAGGGTCAGTATTCAAAAAGGGGGTTATATACATATGAAAAGAAGAAGAGTATGGCAGAGAATCGTTTCACTTCTGCTGGTATTTGTCATGGTATTTACGGTGGCAGTGATCCAGCCGGATGTAGATGCATTTGCTGCGGCAAAGACGCCGGTGGCAACCCATGGAAGACTGTCAGTGAAGGGTGCGGATCTGGTGGATGCAAAGGGCAGAAAGTTCCAGCTCAGAGGAGTCAGCACCCATGGGATCAACTGGGATGTGGGATATCCGTATGTGAATAAGGCTGCATTCCAGACACTTCGCGATGACTGGGGGGCGAATGCCGTTCGTCTTGCCATGTATACGTCAGAGTACAATGGATATTGTTCTGGCGGAAACCAGCTTGCGCTCAGAATGCAGATATACAAGGGCGTGAAGTACGCAACAGAGCTTGGAATGTACGTCATAATTGACTGGCATATACTGAATGATGGAAATCCTATGACACAACTTGCCCAGGCAAAGTCATTTTTCATGATGATGTCAAAAAACTTCAGCAGACAGAACAATATCATATACGAGATCTGCAATGAGCCAAATGGATGCAGCTGGACATCAATCAAGTCATATGCAGCACAGGTTATAAAGGTTATCAGAAAATATGACAAGAACGGTATAATAGTCGTAGGCACACCTACATGGTCCCAGCTGGGGTCAGATGGAACCCATAACGAGGTTGCAGACAGTCCGATAAGAGGGTACAGGAATATCATGTATTCACTTCATTTCTATGCAAATGAATGGAGTCATAACAAGTATCTCCCGGCAAAGCTTGCGTATGCGAGGAAAAAGGGGATAGCGGTCATGGTAACTGAGTATGGAATGTCGGCTGCAAGCGGCGGCGGTGGCATAAGTGCTGCGAATATGAAAAAGTGGTTTGCAAGGCTGGACAAATACAACATAAGTTATTTCTGCTGGAGCCTTTCCAACAAGAATGAATCATGTTCTCTGTTGTCGTATAAGACACGCAAGACGAGCAAGTGGAAGACCTCTGAGCTGTCGGCAGCTGGAAGATATATCAGATCGGCATACAGAGCGAGAAGAAAGGCTCTTGGAAGCAAAGCCTGACAGGCTTGATGCAGACACAAACTTTGGCTTGTTGCCTGCGCAAATAAAAAGCCGGAATACAGAATGAAATGAATCATCTGTATCCCGGCTTTTTCAGTGACCTGAAAGTCATCTTGATGATGTGGTATACCACATGTCAGTGCCAGCTAATTAAGCTACAACTGTTACGTTTGTTGCTCTCTCCTTAGAAGCATCCTTAGGATCTGCCTCTACATCGAAAGAAACCTTCTGTCCCTCGTTAAGAGTCTTATATCCATCAGCGTTGATAGCTGAAAAATGAACAAATACGTCCTTTCCTGTCTCATCGTCTGAGATGAATCCATAACCCTTTTCTCCGTTGAACCACTTGACTGTACCGTTCTTCATCACGAGTACCTCCTAAAATATTGAAATTTTGTACTCAATGAAAACACTACAATATACCCTATAGAGAATATCTTACAGAGAATACTCTAAAGAAAAGTTTACCTTATATAGCAATCGAACCGTTAATCTTGAATACGCTACTATCATATTATGTCATGTTCCATTTGTCAATAAATGATATTATTAAAAATCCTTTCTTAAATTCCGGGTAAAAGAGATGTCGTTTTGAAGGGTAACAGTGAGTTTGACAGGGATCATATAATTGAAGGATTTTGGATATACATAGTACAAGGGGAGGATATGCTGCTAGATGTAGAAAAGGGGTTAAAACGGCATATGAAATATACAGAACGTTATAACAAGGGGGAGAATATGCAGAAAGTAAGAAAGATCATAATTGGAATTGCAGGTGCTGTCGTGATATCATACATTATCTCTGCGGTATATGCTAAATGCAGATATTCTGCCAGTCTTTCAGAAAGAGAACCTAGTGGAAAGAGTGTATGTATATATGAAGATGGACAATATGAGCTGATAGATGTTGAAGATCATATAGAGACTATATTGTTGGGTGTGATGCAGGATAACTGGAGTGACGAGATGCTGAAGACTATGGCGGTTATATTGCGCACCGGAATGTATTATCAGATGGAGTCAAAAAATATGTCTCAAGCGGGAAATACAAATCTTATAAACGAGTCAGAGCTTAGAGAAATAAGATATACATATAATGAACTCAGGCAAATGTGGGGGGATGGGTATAAGGATGCGGTCCAGCGTTCCAGATCGGCTGTTTTGGATACCCGAGGAGTGGTGATCCGATACGATGGAAAAGTGATTCTTCCTGTATACCATATTGTGAGCGTGGGGCATACAGTTAGTGCAGAAGAATTGTACGGATATGACATCCCATACTTAAGACAGGTTGACAGTGATGCAGACAGAATTGCTCCTGAGTTCTCAACAACAGAGATGTTCAGTGAGGATCGGCTAAGAAAGATATTTGCCAGATGGCTGGATAAAAATGTGGAAGGGGGTAATGATAAAGTCTGTGTGTTGCGGGCAACAGAGTCAGGATTTGCAAAAACAATAAGTGTATTTGGAAGAGAGATAGATGCTGAGGATTTCTGCAGACAACTGGGTTTAGCGTCGGCAAATGTACATATAGACAGACCAGGGGATGATTATCGGGTCATAACCATCGGGGTGGGGAACTCTCTCGGGATGTCTCTTTATGGTGCGGAGATATTAGCCGCAAATGGGGAGAGTTATGATGAGATCATTCGGTATTACTATACAGGGGTGACGGTATCAAAATAACTCGCTATAAAACAGAACCTTATCAGAGAAAATTTGCAGTGCTTGTATAATTGTAAAATTATATGTGCATGCTACAGATGAGGTGATGAATATGAAGAAATTTTTGAGCGGAGTAAAGAAAAATATATTTTATATCTCGCTCATCACGGGCATGGCAGTGCTTGTGACTGTGTTGGGACTTTATAACGCAAAGACCAGTTCAAAAGAAAAAGTAATTGAGATCGGACAGAATACACCATACGAGGATACATCAGAGACAGAAATGCAGGCAAAAGAGACTCTGAGTGGAAAGGACAAGGACACCACAGCATCGGAGACATCTGCCTCAAATGAAAATACAGATATTGATGATGCAGAAAGTGAATCGGAAGGAACTACAGAACCGAGCAATATGGATTCAGAGGAGATGCAGGATACAGCAGATGGAGATTTCGATGATGTGTCAGAGACATCATCGGATATGTCTGGAGAAACGACATTAAACTATGATCCTAAAGAGAGCATCAGTTGGCCTCTGGCTGGAAATGTAATAATTCCGTACAGTATGGATACCACAGTGTATTTTGAGACATTAAAGGAGTACAAATGCAGTCCGGCAATGGTGATTGAGGCAAAGACTGGTGACGAGGTAAAAGCAGTATATAAATGTAAGGTAGCTGAGGTATCAAGCAATTCAGAGCTTGGCAATTATGTAAAGCTTGATCTGGGAAATGACTATATAGTAACCCTTGGACAGCTTCAGGATGTTAAGACTGCCCTCGGTGAATATCTTGAAGCGGGCGATATTGTTGGAACTGTCGGTGCGCCAAGTAGATTTTACAGCAAAGAGGGAACAAATCTCTACTTTGCGATAGAAAAAGATGGAAATCCAGTAGATCCTATGTTGCTGATCCAGTAGCTATCTGGGGGTCAGGCACCTCCGTCCCCCGAAGGGGGACGGGCATAAAAAACAGCCATCTCTGCGGTTAAAACAGAGATGGCTGTTTTCATATGTATGTTATATCTGTATCACAGCAAGCTGTGATATGTAAGGTATTAACCCATTACAACCTCTACAGTGTGAGTCTTGCCGTCGCCAAATGCTGGAAGAACATTGCCCTCGATGGCATTGCCATCAACTACAACGCTCTTAACGCCCTTGTTGATGTGATCAGGGTTAGAAACCTTGATGTCGTATGTAGCACCACGGAACTGACGAGTAGCTGTCATTCCATCCCATGCAGCAGGTATAGATGGATCAATCTTCAGACCATCGAAGTCTGCTGAGATACCAAGGATGTACTGTGATATAGCTACCATGTTCCAAGCAGCTGTACCTGTCAGCCATGAGTTCTTGCCCTGTCCGAAGTGGTTGCCTGGCTTGCCGATATCAGAACCGGCATCCTTGCCACCGATCATCTGGCCGTATACATATGGCTCAGTCTTGTGTATATCTGATGTCTCCTCAGTGAAAGCAGGAGCTATCTCTGAGTAGTACTTAAATGCCTGATCGCCGGCACCTGCGTAAGCAGCAGCACAGATGATCCATGCATTGTTATGTGTGAATATTCCGGCATTCTCCTTGTATCCGCCTGGGTATGTAGAAATCTCGCCATACTGGATGTAATACTTTGTGAATGCTGGGTTGTTGAGTACAAGTCCGTGCTGTGTATTGAGCCTCTCGTCGATCGCAGCAAGAGTCTTCTTGTCGCAGCCCTGATCCTTGCCAATGTCAGACATAATAGCGAATCCCTGTGGCTCAATGAAGATCTGGCCTTCCTCGCACTCCTTAGATCCCATCTTCTCACCATTTGCATCGTAAGCTCTGAGGAACCAGTCGCCGTCCCATGCTGACTCCATGATGTTGGCCTTCATCTTGTCGATCTCAGCCTGAGCAGCATCAGCCTCAGCGTCCATTCCAAGGTGCTTAAGGATAGCAACGTAGTTAGGACCTGTATATGTGAAGAGTGTAGCAACCATAACTGACTCAGCAACCTTTGAGTATCCGCCTTCAGCAGCGAACTTAGGGTTGGTGTATGTCTGGAAACTCTCACCTGGTGTGTCTGAGAAACATGAAAGGTTGATACAATCGTTCCAGTCAGCTCTCATTGCAAGTGGAAGTCCGTGTGGTCCAAGGTTGTTCACGATCTTGTAGAATGAAACCTTGAGGTGGTCAAGCATAGGCTTTGCAATTGACATATCGTTGTCATATGGAACCATCTCGTCAAGGATGCCCCAGTCGCCTGTCTCCTTGATGTAAGCTGATACAGAAAGGATCAGCCATAATGGATCGTCTGAGAAGTCTCCACCGATATCTGCGTTACCCTTCTTGGTAAGTGGCTGGTACTGATGGTAGCATCCACCGTCTGGGAACTGTGTTGAAGCTATATCGATGATTCTCTCTCTTGCACGGTCAGGAATCTGATGAACAAATCCGAGTACATCCTGGTTGGAATCACGGAATCCCATACCACGGCCGATACCTGACTCGAAGTATGAAGCTGAACGTGAAAGGTTAAATGTAACCATACACTGATACTGATTCCAGATATTTACCATACGGTTTACCTTGTCATCAGGAGTGTTAACGTTGAGGATGCCTAAGAGTCTGTTCCAGTGCTCCTTGAGTTCCTTAAGACCTGCAGCAACCTTCTCAGGTGTGTTGTACTTCTCTATCATCTCGAGAGCCTTTACCTTGTTGATAGTCTTGCCGTCAGCCTCGAACTTCTGGTCAACAGGCATCTCAACATATCCAAGTATAAATACAAGAGTCTTTGTCTCGCCTGGAGCAAGAGTGATCTTCTTGTAGTGTGAAGCGATAGGTGACCATCCATCAGCAAATGAATCATTTGCCTTGCCGGCCTCAACAGCCTGTGGGTTGTGGAAACCGTTGTAAAGTCCGATGAATGAATCTCTGTCTGTATCGTAACCATCGATCTCGTCATTTACTGTGTAGAATGCGAAATGGTCACGTCTGTCTCTGTACTCTGTCTTGTGGTAGATAGTTGAACCGACAACCTCCACACGGCCAGTACTGAAGTTTCTCTGGAAGTTGGTGCAGTCATCCTGTGCATCCCAGAGACACCACTCCTCAAATGAGAAGAATGAGAAAGTCTTTTCCTCTGAGCCTTCATTTGTAAGAACTACCTGCTGAACCTCTCCGGCGTAGTTCTGAGGAACAAAGAAAGTAACCTCAGCCTTAAGATCATTCTTCTTACCTGTTATTATTGTATATCCCATACCATGACGGCACTGGTACTCATCAAGCTCTGTCTTGACTGGTGACCAGCCTGGATTCCAGATCGTACCGTTGTCGTTGATATAGAAATAACGTCCGCCCATATCTATAGGCACGTTGTTATAACGATATCTTGTAATTCTACGAAGACGTGCATCCTTGTAGAAACTGTAACCTCCCGCAGTGTTTGAGATCAGTGAAAAGAAATCCTGTGTTCCAAGGTAGTTGATCCAAGGATAAGGAGTTCTAGGAGATGTAATGACATACTCCTTGTTGGCATCATCAAAATAACCAAATTTCATGTAGCATATACCTTCCTTCCAATTGTATTATGTTCGCTTTCAGATAGCTCTCATAAGCCCCCTCTGAAGTCTTCTGTATCGGCTTGTGCTATTTCTCCCTTAAAAGTAAGCCATACAGTTTGATTATATAATAAATGACTTAAAAAGACAACAAAGTTATGGTTCTATTTGTACAAGTTGGACATGAAAAAGGTAGGGTACCAGATCGGAAAACGATTTGATTTAGCAGGTTGTGAATCTATGCTGGTATGGTATACTGTAAAAGTGTCTGTGCGTTTGTATTGAGCAGACAAATAAATATAACAGGAGTTGCAGAATATGAGCAGAAACAATGATCGTAATAATATAACTGATGATAATGTACAGAACGGAGAAGGACATACATATGTCGGCGGAAGCAATACTTCCGATATGGAACTGGATGAGCGTGATATGCAGTTGGCAGATGATGTGGCAAAGGAGAAAAAAATAAAACTGGTGATAGCACTGTCGGCTGTCTTGCTGGCGATAATTGCTGTTGTAGTCTACTTTGCTGCCACGCAACTCAACACAGGAAAGGCAGAGAGCGTAAATCTTGTAAGCACATATATGGAAGGACTCGGAAACTCGGATGTTGATAAGGTAAAGAGTGTCATGGATTCGGATACGGTGGATGATGATTCTATAAGCACGCTGGTAAAGATATTCCAGACGTACAATGACAATGGAATACAGTATACACTTGAATATACAACAGGAGAGGGATATGAGGCATCTGACAGTCAGCTTGATGCAGTTAGCAAAGCTTTGTATAACAAGACTGCTGAAAAGGCTGAGGTGAAGAAAGGATATGTTGTGCCTGTTAAGGGAACTATCCTGCTGACATATGATGGACAGACATCTCCGTATGATGTGGACATGGATATAATATGTTATGAAAAGGATGGTGAATGGTATCTTGGAGGAACCGTTGAGAGCGGTGATTCGGAATCAGATAAATAACTTAAATTAAATATAAACAATAAAAAGAACCGCCAATGCGATATGTATCCAGGATTTTGGATACATACCACATTGACGGTTCTTCTTATCTTGTCCTTTTTATTTCTTCTTTCTTCCGGATATCAGTATTATGACGAATGACGCAAGGATCGTCACAAGCACTGTGAGCAGAATGACTAGCTGGAGGTTGCGGACACGATTTTTTCTTTTGTCCACGGTATCGCTGGACTTGTAATTGTCTATATGCCTTGAGCTGCGTTCCGTTGTCACCTCTGTGGTGGTCTCTGTGGTCTTGCTTGCCCTTGTTGTGTATTCGTGCATTGTATATTCAGATGGAGTTTCTGTTGTGTATGGCTCAAACTGGGTTGTCACCTCTGTTGTAGCCTGAGTTGTTGCTCTGGTTGCTATCTCTGTTGTGACGGTCTGGGTGGTTGTCGCCTTTGCGTCCACTGAGAAGTTTGCAACAGCATCTCCAGTCTTGGAGCGGATTGTGAGAGTATGATTTCCAGGCTTAAGTGTGTTGAGATATGATGTCTTAAGCTCGATCACTATACTTCCTGCGGTCTTTGTGTAGTAGGCAGAGGAAATCTCATTTCCGTCCACAAGCACACATACAAAATCTGCAAAATCTGCATCCGATCGGAATTTTAAAGTGTCACTGCTGGACTGTTTCCATTTCACGTTATTTCCACCTGTTATCTTAGGAGCCGTCTTGCTTATCACGGTGTCATCTTTGCTTATGCTGTCGGTACATGCCTTATCCCTGAAATACATGCCGCATGCTGAGCAGTACCAATATTCGATATTTCCTTTGGCCGCAGCTGTTGCAGCAACGTAATCAATTTTTTTCAGGTTGGTGTGGTTGGTCTTGCTTTTGTTTCCGTATTTGGCACCACAGCCGGAGCAGGTTGCTCTCTCGGTGCAAGTAGCTTTTCCGCCAGAGCAGTCCTGAGTGAGCTTGTAACCGCAGCCCTTATTCTCGCACGTTCTGGAGTGGGTGCTGTTGCCATTGCTTTTCCAGTTGCTCAGTTTGTGCTCAGGATTACCTTTTATAAGTTCCTTTCCGCAGTATTTGCAGACTATAGGAGTGGTACAGTTACTATCGTCAGGTGCTGCAACGTGATCCTTGTTCACGGTCGCGGACACTTCAGTTCTGTTGCCTGCCTTGTCGATGGCGATCACGGTCTGGGAACCCTTTGCTGGTGAAAGCTTGAAGGACTTTGAGTCATCAAGTGTTATCTCTTTGTCATTTACAGTGAGTTTTTCGAGGTTGGTTTCAGTAACTGTCACGCTGATCTCGGAACAGTATACAGAGCCGTCTGTTATTCCATCGAATATAGGGGATTTGGAATCGATGGTAAAGCCTTCGGATGATATGTAAGTAGTCTTGGTGCCGGATTTTATCTGGGCATATATTACATATGATCCATCGTCACTTATCTTGAATGCTCCGTCATAATTGGTGAATGAACTTTCGGCGAGGGCATCCTCGGAGAGAGTATCACTGCTTATTATGTATCCACCTTCGGCTCCGGTTGGAACAGATATGCTGACCTTGACCGCTTTCTTATAATATGTGTCAAATGAAATATCACCCTGGAGAGAGTCCCAACTTTTCTTGCCGATGGTGATCTTGCCCTTTGCAGGAGCGTTTTCCCATTGTGCATAGAAGGTCAGGTTTCTCTTCTGTGGGTCATTGTCTGTATCAGAGTAGTCGTATCCTCCATCTGCAGCTTTCTCAAAATCGTTGTAGTAAAGCATAGTAATTGTCTTGCCTGAACCATCGGCATTGGTGTTCCATCCAGTAAATTTATAGTCTTTTCTCTCAGGAACGTAATCTGCAAGAGCTATTCCGTATGATTTGCCAGCGACATCAAAATCGTAGGTACCACTATCAGAATCCACGATGGTTCCGCCGTTGGCATTCAGGGTAAATGTGAGACCCTCGCCTGAGTAGCTGTTCTTGGTGTACATGGCAGTGACGGTAATCCTGTTTGCGCTGTCGCCAAAGTCTGAACTCTTTATTCTGGTGATTTTTTTGGTTTTGTTGTACCATCCGGTGAAAGTGAACCCATCGCGCTCAGGAATATAATTGGATAAGTCGATATCCTGAAAATCTGACTTGGATTGAACGATCTCGGTGGATGCCTCTTCGGATATGGTTCCTCCGGCTGCGTCAAGAGTGACATAGTATGTGTCCGGGTCATCACCCTCATCTGCAAATGCGTTTATTCCGGTAAAACAGAACAAAGCACAGAGGATTATGGATAGGTATAAATATTTTTTCATGTAATCCCTCCCTCGACTGTTACTTATCCGGATCCGCAGGATTTCATATGCGGTTTTATCCGGCTGTTGATAAATATATTTTAGTATAAAAAAATGGATAAAACAACGCAGCATAAACATAATTAATAAGATGAAAGGAACGACCAGATATCAGAGTCTGGATGTGTCGGACTCGTGATATGGGATGGTCGTTCCTTGCTTCTAAGATCTATTTTGAATTGTTATATGTGAGCTTTATGCCAGCGTGAAAATACGCTCTTTTACAGTCTTGGATTCGCCTGGTGCAAGCTCTGTGTAGCCTGTAACAGAAGGGTCGCCTGAAAGATTTGGCGCATCAATGTTCCAGCTCATTGGCTCAGGACAGAAATATCCCTTGTCGCCGTGGTCATTCCACATGATCCAGAACTTCATTGTTTTGTCAACTTCATAACAGATCCTTTTGCCGGTTGCCGTGTCAGTGATGATCGTTCCGTAGAAAGGCTTGCCGTCAAGCTCGTTCATCTCTGCGGTGTAAAGATCATTGTCGATATCCTTGAGGACAGGAACCATAGTTCCGTTCTTATACTGGAGATCGTAATCTGTTATAGGGAGATTCTTCTCTGTAGGTATGGCATGCTCGTCCAGTTCCCATTTGTCCCCGATGGGTACACAGAGGCGAACATCCTCGCCTTTGCCTGTGCTTGTAAATGGTCCCTTGAATGCCACATGGTTGCATACTCCGTAAGGCATTTGTTTGTCGGACAGATTGGTGAGAGTGAATTCATAGTTAAGTCCTTCAGGTGTAAGTGTAAATGTGTAGTCCGCTCTGAAACTTACAGGGTATGTGGAGAAGAACTCATCGTTCTCATCGTATGTATATGTTGTCTTTCCAACCGCATTCTCGCCAATGACAGTTACTTCTTTGATAGTATGATTTCTGAGGTGGAGAAATCCGTGGAGGTGATTGCCAAGAGGATCGTTGCATGGGAAGTGATACATCGCATCCGATGTCTTGAGATTGCCATGTGAAAGTCTGTTTGGAAGATACAGGGTAGGCATACCGTATATCTCGGCAGAACCTTTAAGCTGTGCCGGTGTGAGTTCAGGATCGTTTCTGAATACATCAATATCCAATGCTGTATTTTCAAGTTTCATAACATTACTTCCGTTGAATGGGGCAACGAGTGCGCGGTAATCTCCTGCTATAAGCTCGATACAGGATTCGCCTTTGTAATCGATAGTGCGTGCAATAGTGTTCATATTATTCTCCTCTACATTATATATAATTA
>URJU01000020.1 GCA_900548315.1 uncultured Coprococcus sp.
AGATGTGTATAAGAGACAGATATAAGCGTCACCGCGTAGCTGCGTTAAAGGCACAATTGAGTTAAAAGTTAAGGTGGAAACGTGCATACGCACCCTTAGATAGATTATATCTAAGGGTGCTTTTTTAGTTGTTACATGCAATTTATTTTCACTTTATAAGAAGTAAGAAGGAGAACTGACATGGTTAATTTCAAAGAAGACGAACAGCTTAAGACACTGAATCATTCCTGTGCACATCTTATGGCACAGGCTATCAAGCATCTGTACCCACAGGCAAAGTTCTGGGTAGGACCGGTAGTTGCAGAAGGATTCTACTACGATGTAGATCTCGGCGATGACGTTATCAGAGGCGAGGAAGATCTCGCAGCTATCGAGAAAGAGATGAAGAAGGTTGCCAAGAGCGGCAAGAAGATCATCCGCAAGGAGATATCCAAGGAAGAAGCTCTTGAGATGTTCAAGGATGACGAGTACAAGCTCGATCTTATAAATGGACTTGAGGATGGAACGATCACATGCTATGAGCAGGGTGATTTCACAGATCTCTGCCGTGGACCTCACGTAGACAATGTAAAGCTTTGCCGTAACTTCAAGCTCATCAGACATTCAGGAGCTTACTGGAAGGGCGATAGCAAGAACAAGGTTCTCCAGAGAATATACGGTGTGTGTTTCCCTACAAAGGAGGAGCTTGAGGAGCATCTTCAGTTACTTGAGGAGGCAAAGGAGAGAGACCACAGAAAGATCGGCAAGGACATGCAGCTCTTCATGGTCGATGACCTTGTAGGACGTGGACTTCCAATGTTCCTTCCAAAGGGATATACAGTATGGCAGGAGCTTGAGAACTACATCAAGCGCAAGGAGAGAAAGCTTGGCTACCTCCACGTTATGACACCATGTGTAGGTACAGTAAACCTCTACAAGACATCAGGTCACTGGGATCACTACAAGGACAACATGTTCCCGGCAATGGAGATGGAGGGAGAGTCATTTGTACTTCGTCCAATGAACTGCCCACACCACATGATGATATATGCAAACAAGATGCACTCATATAAGGATCTTCCTATCAGGATCGCTGAGATCGCACACGACTTCAGATTTGAGGCAAGTGGTACACTCAAGGGTATTGAGAGAGGAAGACACTTCTGTCAGAACGATTCACATATATTTGTGACACCAGACCAGATCGAGGAAGAGTTTGCAGGAGTTGTTAAGCTCATATTTGACACATACAAGGATTTCGGAATCACAGATTACAGATGCGTACTGTCACTCCGTGACCCAGAGGACAAGGTAAAGTATCACGATGACGATGAGATGTGGAACAAAGCAGAGAACGCCCTCAGAAGAGTTCTTGATGATATAGGAATCGATTACACAGAGGAGATCGGTGAGGCTGCATTCTACGGACCAAAGCTTGATGTAAATGTTAAGCCGGCCGTAGGAAATGAGTATACACTCTCGACATGCCAGCTCGACTTCTGTCTGCCAGCCAAGTTCGATCTGAAGTATATCGACAAGGACGGCGAGAAGAAGACACCTGTAGTTCTCCACAGAGCTATCCTTGGATCTCTCGACAGATTCATGGCTTACATCCTTGAGGAGACAAAGGGCAATCTTCCAACATGGCTTGCACCTGTACAGGTAAGAGTTATGCCTGTAAAGACGGACAACGAGGATCTCATGGCTTATGCTCACAAGGTTGTTGATGCCCTTGATGCCATCGACGTTCGTGTAGAGCTTGATGACAGAGCAGAGAAACTCGGTTATCGTATGCGTGAGGGTCAGGTTCAGAAGGTTCCATACCTTCTCGTAATCGGATTCAACGAGGCTGAGAACGGAACAGTATCATACAGACTCCACGGTGAGGCTGACACAACAGTTCTTCCACTTGACGAGTTCGTACAGAAGATCGACACAGAGATCAAGACAATGGCTCACAAGTAAGAGCGAAAATTTTACACCACAGGTTCACTTACCCTGTCCGCAAGGACAGGGTATTATTTTGGGTAAAATATAGGGAGGGTTACAGTCATGGAATACAGATACAGCCGTGAGGGTGATTCGTTCTGTTGGACAGGAAATTATTATATGCTCAGGTACAGTGAGCCGTCGGTGGATGTTAAAGAAGAGTACGAGACTCTTGATCTGGAACGTGGGAAGAATGACATAAAGTTTCTTGCTTACAATATGGAACTGCTGGTGAAAGTGGATGGTGAGTGGATTCCTGCTATATCCGACCGTATTGGAGATTTTCCGGCGATATTGGATTTTCAGAATGTTCTGAGGAAGATGCTGGATCCGGATATGCAAAATGCACAGGTCTGTATTGATACGGATGGCAATAAGATATCTGAAAATGTCTGTTACAGAGTATCAAGTATAAACATGGAAGATTACTATGCTATACGAAGAAGTAGATCTTACATGGAGGATTTGAATAAGCCGGATCGTTTTGATCTGTATGTCGGGATAGGGGAGCTTAGGTCTGGAAGTCATAAGCCGGAGTCATACAGGCGTTGGGAGAAACATAGGATAATTCTTCTTGAAGATCTTTTGGAATCTGACATAGAAACGCTCTATACATGTGTTAAGAGATTTCTGGAATTTGCAGAGGACCAGTATAATGCAGATCTTGTTGATGGATTGGAACAGGCGAGGTGTGACAGATACATAGAAGGAGGGGTACTTCTCTCCCGAGCCGGATATTCAAAGCCAGTCCGTGAGAATGATATGTTGGAAAGTATCACATTCTGGTATGACAGTCAGATCATGCGGGCTTATGGTACGAAGGTTACGTTCATAGGAGGCAGTTCCATAGTCATAGATAAGGTGATTGGTAAGTATGATGAGATAGATGTGGCGGATATTGTGGAGATAAAAACTGTGACAGAGGCAGCACCGAATCTAATAGGATGATGTGAGGAGGTACAGGATATGAGACAGGGATATAAGTTTATACGTGAGAGTGACCGAAAATGGGACGATGATTATCTCAGTCATCTTTTTAACGATATTTTCTGCTGGACGAATGGAACATATAAGCTCTGTTATACACGCCCGGATATGGAGGCCATGAACGGAGATAATATACTCGACATTGAGAATGGTGAGAATAAAATACTGTCATTTGACTATCATATGCAGCTCCTTGTAAGCAAGAGAAATGATCCGGAAAATACAGAAAAGGATAAGGCTGAAGATAACGAAGAAAACGATAGAGAGGTGTGGGAGACTCTGATAAATGCGGCGGCATATGACTTCCCAAATGTCAGGCAGCTCAAGGCGGATATACGAATCATCCTGGACTCCGATATGGAAGATGCCCAGATCGTGAGGGATAATAGCGGAGAGCCATATGAAAAAGTGTTGTGTCTTGGGACGGAGGGGACATATGTGGAGGATGGATATGTTCTCAGAAGGATAAAGAGATACCCGGAGTGTGACAAGCCGGATCGGTATGAGCTGGAGATAGGAACAAATTGTGGGGCAGTTCCTGACAGTGCACATTTTTACCGTCTGATCGATCTGGACAGGGAGGATATCCGATGTCTGTATACATGCGTTACGAGATTCATAGAAAATGCGGAAGATTTATACAATCTGCGACTGAAACTTCGCCAGGATAGAGAAAAGCATAACAAGAAAATTGACGGCGAAGTCCTGATGTGCATGGAGAACAGCTTTGAGCTTGTCACCGAAGGCGAAGAGCTGGCTAGTATCAAATATTGGGATTTTAGAGGCGAAAAGCTGACAAAGGAATACAATGCGAGGGTTAGGTCTATAGATGGCGATGCTGGCAGTATTGACCTGGAAAATGGGGAAATGCTGTATATGGATCAGATATACTCAATAGATAAAAAAAGACCCGCCGAGAAAATGCTATGCATGGGAGTGCAGAAGATAGCCGAGGATTTCTGTGACAGCATACTCGTGAAGACGGTGACGATGCTGGATGATTTCGGAACTATGGAGGTATCTGAACTCTGTGAAAAATATGGTGAATACATAGATAACAGGTATTATATGTGCCGTGAGGAACACGGTTTTGAGATGCCGGAAGATGTGTTCCCTGGGGAAGGAGTGAAGCCGTATGTTGAGGAGGTCATACGGCTGTTGAAGTCAAAAGTATAAAAAATATAACAAAAGCATGTATATATGAATCCCAGCTGCCCTGCTGGAAATCATATATACATGCTTTTATGCTTTGATATGGTAAACATGCTTTAAATGCAATAGTTATCTGCCGCCTCAGGTCTTTCTGCCACAAGGTCAGCGATGGTGGTGGTGTCTACCACGTCCCGGATCGCTTTGTCCAGTCTGCGCCAGAGACCTATGGTGGAGCATCTTGCCTCGCGGTCGCACTGGAATTCATCTGCATCAAGGCACGCAACAGGAGATATGCCGCCCTCAGTGAGCCTTAAAACCATTCCGACTGTTATGTCTTCAGGGGCTTTTCGGAGAAGATAACCTCCCTGTGGCCCTCTGGTGCTCTTCACCAGCCCGCCGGAGTTTAGCACAGAAGTGATCTGCTCAAGGTATTTTTCGGATATTTCCTCCTGTGCTGCAACATCCTTGATGCTCACGGGCTTGCCGTCTGTCCTTGCTGCTATATTTATAAGAAAACGCAGAGCGTAACGCCCTTTTGTGGATACTTTCATAATATAAACCTCCCAAATGCCTGTATTTACTGATGATTTTACATCATTTACATGTCTATTATAACATCTGAAAAAAAACAATCAAGATAATTCATAAAAAACCTATTGACAAAGTGGGAATTAGGCTGTAATATACAGCTATGCTTAATTCATAGTTTCCGAGTAGGAATTATGTGAAAAGTAAAAATAATCACAGAAATGATACGATCAAGTCAAATTTCAAAGACGAAAATCGAGAAAGAGGTGTTGATATGCTGGGAAGTACATTTAAACCACAGTACCTTAACGAAGACAGACGAATGTGTTTCATAGAAGTCATGTGTTGCTGCTGTTAAAGCGAACACAGAACAAATAATTATGACACAGATATAAATAACAGATCATACATAATAGACAGAGAATAATAAAGAAGAGTATAATGCCACATGAGCTCATATACATGACAAGATGAATGGGCAGGTGCGCATGACAGATAAAATATTTGAATTTAAGGAGAATAAGATCATGGCAAAGAAGACAAGAGCAGAGAGAAATTTAAAGTTTGAGACATTACAGTTACACGTAGGACAGGAGACAGCAGATCCGGTTACAGATGCAAGAGCGGTACCAATCTACCAGACATCATCATTCGTATTCCACAACTCACAGCATGCAGCTGACAGATTCGCACTCAAGGATGCCGGCAACATCTACGGAAGACTTACAAACCCAACAGAGGATGTATTTGAGAGAAGAATCGCAGCCCTCGAGGGTGGCGTTGCAGCATTGGCAGTTGGCTCAGGCGCAGCAGCAGTTACATATACAATTCAGAACCTTGCACTTGCAGGAGACCACATTGTAGCAGCAAAGAATATCTACGGCGGAACATACAATCTCCTTGCACATACACTCAAGGATTACAATGTAGATACAACATTCGTTGATCCACTTGATCCACAGGCATTTGAGGATGCTATCCAGGAGAACACAAAGGCTCTCTACATCGAGGTTCTTGGAAATCCTAACTCAGAGGTTTCAGATATCGAGACAATTGCAAAGATCGCTCACGCACACAAGATTCCACTTGTGATCGACAGCACATTTGCAACACCATACCTCGTAAGACCGATCGAGTACGGTGCTGACATCGTAGTTCACTCAGCGACAAAGTTCATCGGTGGACACGGAACAACTATCGGTGGTGTCATCATCGACAGCGGTAACTTCGACTGGAAGGCATCAGGCAAGTTCCCACAGCTCACTGAGCCAAATGAGAGCTACCACGGTGTAAGCTTTGTAGACGCAGCAGGTCCTGCAGCATTTGTCACAAGAATCAGAGCTATCCTTCTCCGTGACACAGGTGCTACGATCTCACCAATACACTCATGGATATTTCTTCAGGGACTTGAGACACTGTCACTCCGTGTTGAGAGACATGTATCAAATGCACTCAAGGTAGTTGAGTACCTGAACAACCATCCACTTGTTGAGAAGGTAAATCACCCTTCAGTATCCACAGATCCTGAGCAGCAGAGACTGTACAAGAAGTACTTCCCTAACGGCGGTGGTTCGATCTTCACATTTGAGATCAAGGGTGACGCAGAGACAGCCAAGAAGTTCATCGACAACCTGGAGATATTCTCACTTCTTGCAAATGTCGCTGATGTTAAGTCACTGGCTATCCACCCGGCATCAACAACTCACTCAGAGCTGAACGAGGCTGAGCTTATCGATCAGGGAATCAAGCAGAACACGATCAGACTTTCAATCGGTACTGAGAACATAGACGATATCATCGAGGATCTTGACGAGGCATTCAAGGCAATCGAGGAGTAATCGATATAAATAATGAATATAAGACGGCGCTGGCTTTGGATGACATGTTGAATGACATGTTGAAGCCCGGCGTCGTTTAAAACAGATGGACAATGAGCAGAATATAAGAGAAGACTACAAATAGTGAACATAATAAATATCAGGAAAGGTAATGGTACAATAATATGAGTAATATATATAAGAGCGCAGCAGAGCTTATAGGTAAGACTCCACTTTTGGAGCTTTCAAACATAGAGAAGAAGAATGATCTCAAGGCAAATATCCTTGCGAAGCTGGAGTACTTTAACCCAGCAGGAAGTGTTAAGGACAGGATCGCATTCCAGATGATCGAGGATGCGGAGAAGGACGGCACACTTAAGCCGGGCGCAACCATCATCGAACCTACATCAGGCAACACAGGTATCGGTCTTGCATCCATAGCAACAGCCAAGGGTTACAAGGCGATCATCGTTATGCCTGAGACCATGAGCGTTGAGAGACGTAACATCATCAAGGCATACGGTGCGGAGATAGTTCTCACAGATGGAACAAAGGGAATGAAGGGAGCCATCGCAAAGGCTGATGAGCTTTCAAAGGAGATCCCTGGCAGCTTTGTAGCTGGACAGTTCGTAAATCCATCTAATCCAAAGGCACACAGACTCACAACTGGTCCTGAGATCTGGGAGGACACAGACGGCAAGGTAGATGTATTTGTAGCCGGTATCGGAACAGGCGGAACTATCACAGGTGTTGGCGAGTATCTGAAGGAGAAGAATCCAGATGTAAAGGTCATCGCCGTTGAGCCTGCCACATCACCAGTCCTCTCAAAGGGCGTTTCAGGAGCACACAAGATACAGGGAATCGGTGCAGGATTTGTTCCCGACACACTTAATACAAAGGTATATGACGAAATCATCGCCGTTGAGAATGATGACGCATTTGCAGCAGCAAAGGAGATCGCATCAGCAGAGGGAATCCTCGTAGGAATCTCATCAGGTGCAGCTTACTTTGCAGCAAAGCAGATCGCAGAGCGCCCAGAGTATGCAGGCAAGAACATCGTAGTTCTTCTTCCAGACAGTGGAGACAGATATTACTCAACTCCGTTATTCGGCTAAATGGATATAAAGTAATTGCTGTGATATAGAATTTATATGGAAAAGCCACCACATCGTGTTTTGATGTGGTGGCTTTTTTGAAAGTACCCTTAATTAGCTGCATAAGATGTTGTACAGTCATATGAATAACCCATTTGCAGGAAGAACAAAGACGGTGCAGAAATATATCAGCGCAACTTATCCTGATGGGCAAACGGAAGTCATGTTCACGCCGATGGCTCCATTTGAGACACCAGAAGCGCTGGACAGGATATGTGGGGAATACAACAGGGTGATCGGTAATTTCGAGGTGGAGCCGCTGATCGTCATTCCTGTTTTCATACATGATTTTCTGTGCATACACCTGTTTAATGATGGCAATGGCAGAATGAGCAGACTGCTCACAACGCTTTTGTTATATAGAAGTGGATTCTATGTAGGAAAGTATATTTCCCTTGAGGCTAAGATCGCAGGAAATAAGGAGTTATATTATGAGTCACTTGGAAAAGCGCAGGCAGGCTGGTATGAGGGCACGGAGGATGTGATTCCGTTTATAAAGTATCTCCTTGGAACGATACTTGCTGCTTATAAGGATTTTGAGGAGCGCTTTGCAATTGTAGAGGAAAAGCTGCCGGCGATTGAGATGGTGCGAAAAGCGATACTGCTGAAAATAGGAAAGTTTACAAAGCAGGATATAATGGAACTTTGTCCGACTCTCAGCATCAGTTCGGTAGAGGGAGCACTCAGAAAACTCGTAAAAGAGGGCGATATAGGCAGAGGCGGTACAGGCAAGTCTACATATTATGTCAGAATGAAATAACAAATGCTTGTTTTTTTCACTTTAGCTTGTTAATCTATTGTACGAAACATGAGATCAGCCGCTAATTGCCGGTGCATTTGAGATGGTGGGCAGATTGGGATAAGACTGATCTGAATGAATTGATATTAGGGGAAAAGGGATATAAGACTATGAAAAAACTATCAGATAGGCAGAAGACACTTATAAAATGGTTGTGCGTTCTGGCACTTGTAGGTCTTATCATTTACGTATTCCGTGACATGGCAGGCCCTATACTGTCGCAGCTTGTAAAGACAAGTCCTGTGGTTGTGGCAGCCATTCTTGGAGCGACGCTTTTATACGGAGTGATAGAGAGCTGCATAACATTTATCCTCATGCGACAGGTGGAGAACAATATGACATTTTTCGATGCAAATATTATGACGTATTTTGTGTCATTTTACAGGGTGTCAACGCTTGGGAGCGGTACCATAGTGGCATCCACATTGTTCATGAAACACTGCGGAATACAGCCGTCGAAAGCGCTTGGTCTGTACTCTATTGATTATGCGATACACAAGATGACCATATGTGTTATGGCGGTGGCATTGTTTCTTGCGAACAGAGAATATATGCTTGGAGTGTTCGGCAAATACAGTTCATATGTTGTTCTCGGCGTTATAGCGACCATACTCATAACGATGGCGATAGTGCTCTTTGCGTGCTGGCCACCGTTTCACAGATTTCTCAGATGGCTTCTTGAAAAAGCTAATGCTTTGTTTAAAGGGCGATTTGCAAAGCTGATTGACAGTTTAAGTGAGCAGACAGCTATGATGGAGGATGCCACCAGGGTTGTACTTAAGAAACCGTGGCTTATAGTGGTAGTCATGCTGCTTGATATATGCAAGTTCGCGTGCTGGTTTGCCATACCTTATATAGTGTGTCACAACTTGTGTGATATGAATATTGTCACATCAATAGGTATCACGGCCATGAGTGTCATGCTGGCGGCAGTCATTCCTATGCCTGGTGGGATCGGGTCAAGTGAGCTTGTTATGACAGCAATCTATTCGGGACTTGTTGGTTCTGCTGCAGCCGGAGCCATGGCACTTCTCTATAGATTTGCCACATTCATGTTCCCATTTATCATAGGCGCATTTACAGCCATATTCTTCAAGAGGTTCAAGAGATATAAGGCGGCGCAGAATGAAAAATAGGGAATCTAGTATGGCGGATACAGACTCATAGCTGAACCGTTAAATGAGTTTATAAAGAACCGATATATATCAATGGTTAGCAAGATGCGTGGCAGGTGATATATATCGGCTGGTGAAGGGAAAAGATACATATGAAGAACATAGTCGCGGGCATATTGGCCCACGTTGATTCAGGCAAGACCACACTCTCCGAGGCGATGCTATACCAGACTGGACGTATCAGAAAGCTTGGACGTGTGGATCATCAGGATACATACCTTGACACGGACAGTCAGGAAAAGGACAGGGGAATCACGATATTTTCCAAGCAGGCGGAGCTTAACTTTGGTGATATGCATATAGCACTGCTTGACACTCCGGGACATGTGGATTTCGGAACGGAGATGGAGAGGACTCTTCAGGTCCTCGATTATGCAGTTCTGGTCATCAATGGCATGGACGGAGTGCAGAGCCACACGGAGACGCTGTGGAAACTGCTTGAGAGATATGAGATTCCTGTATTTATATTTGTAAATAAGATGGACATGACGGGGTATGACAGGGAGTATCTCATGGACAATATCAGACACAGACTGAGTGATGGCTGTGTCGATTTTTTATGTGAAGATGCTGGTGAACACATAGCCATGTGCGATGAGAACATGCTGGAGAGATTCCTCGAGACCGGGGAAAACCGGGAAGATGACATAGCTAAGGCTGTGGCAGACAGAAAGCTGTTTCCTTGTTATTTTGGTTCGGCACTTAAAAATGATGGTGTGGCTGAGCTGTTGGATGGAATGAACAGATATGTGACGGAGCCTCGGCGAACGGATGAATTTGGAGCCAGGGTATTTAAAATCGGCCGTGATGACAAAGGAGAGAGGCTGACCTATATGAAGATCACAGGGGGAACCCTGAGACTAAAGGATGTACTCACGCTTACAGGCAGACAGGACGAGGAAACACTTGAAAAGGTAAATCAGATAAGGGTATACTCCGGTGCAAAGTATGACATGGTGGATCATGTCACTGCGGGCTGTGTATGTGCTGTTCCGGGGCTGGTGAATACCTACGGCAGACAGGGAATCGGTGCCTGCCCGGATGGAGAGCTCCCAAGTCTGGAGCCGGTTCTCAGCTATAAGGTCATGTACCCGACTGATGTGGATGCGGTCACGATGGTGTCAAAGCTCAGACAGCTTGAGGAAGAGGATCCATTGCTGCAGGTGCAGTGGAATGAGGCAGCCGGTGAGATATACATCAAGGTCATGGGCCAGGTGCAGCTGGAGGTCGTGGCGCAGATGGTCAGAGACAGATTTGGCATAGCCATCACGTACGGTCATGGCAGGATAACATACAAGGAGACGATCGCAGCTCCGGTCATGGGAGTGGGACATTTTGAACCGCTCAGACACTATGCTGAAGTACATTTGCTGCTTGAACCTATGGAAAATGGCAGCGGTATGTGCTTTGACAGCATTTGCAGCGAGGATGTGCTGGACAAGAACTGGCAGAGATTGATCCTGACTCATCTACAGGAAAGGGAATTCAGAGGGGTGCTGACGGGATCCCCGATCACGGATATGAAGATAACTATCACCGCAGGCAGGGCACATCAGAAACACACTGAGGGCGGAGATTTCAGGCAGGCGACATACAGGGCTGTGAGACAGGGACTTATGATGGCGGAAAGTGTCTTGCTTGAACCTGTGTATGCATTTAAAATAGAGGTGCCGCAGGAGTATGCGGGCAGAGTGCTTGCTGACATAGTGAAGATGAGCGGCAGCATGGACGGACAGGAGATCGCAGGCGAGACAACGGTTATCACTGGACATGCTCCGGTATACACTATGAGAGAGTATTACAGTGAGCTCACGGCATTTTCCAGAGGTACAGGCAGGCTTCAGGTGGATATAGACGGCTATCAGCCATGCCACAACACCGAAGAGGTTCTGGCTGAGAGACATTATGATCCTGAGCTTGACAGGTTTAATCCATCATCATCGGTATTCTGTGCCCACGGTGCAGGTTATCTAGTCGATTGGTACGATGTGTATGAGAACATGCATGTGAAGGAGGATCCGGGATTTGAGATCTCAGGTCAGCTGGGGTATACAGAGGATGGCGATGTTACTGATATTCCTGTGAACAGGCCGGGAAAGAGCGTGTCGGATATGTCCATCACGGACGAGGAACTCAGCGAGATATTTGCAAGGACATTTGGCGGAGATTACAAGGATAAGGATGTGGCACTGAACGGAAGATTCAGGAGAACTACATCTGAGTATAAGGTAAATGGAACTTCCGGCAGAGGAAGTGTTGGCACAGCCGGAGGCGGCGCGTCTGCTGGTACGGCAGGAGATTCTTCAAATTCGGGATATCGTGGAAATGGACAGTATAATAAGAGTCAGTCTAGAGACAGACAGCCTGGGAATGAGCCTCTTGTGGGCAGCAGGCCAGCCGACAGAGGGATAGCGACACCTGGAGCATTTAAGCGCAGAAAGACTGGCGAGGATTATGTCATAGTGGATGGTTACAACGTCATATTTGCGTGGGATACACTTCGGGAACTGTCGGAGCACAACATAGACTCCGCGAGAGGAAAACTCATGGATATCCTGTCGAACTATCAGGGATATATGAACTGTCATCTGATAGTGGTATTTGACGGCTACAAGGTGAAGGACAACAAGGGGGAGAGATTCCCTTATGACGATATAGAGGTTGTGTACACAAAAGAGGGCGAGACCGCCGATGCGCACATAGAAAAGCTTACACATGAGCTTGCGAGAAAGCACAAGGTCACAGTGGTCACATCGGACGGACTGGAGCAGATAGTCACCATGGGACAGGGCGCGATCCGCATGTCCTCAAGAGACTTCAAGGCAGAGGTTGAGAGGGTGAATGAACATCTGAGAGAGAATTATCTGAAAAACGATTGAGAAAATTTGATCAAAACAATTAAGCTGAACTATTTAATTCTGGCTTATTTGATAGATACTTAAAAGGAAGAAGGTTAAAAGGTTTGTCAGGGCAAAATTGCCCGACGGACCATACATAATTACGGAGAACAGCGAGGCTTAACAGTGTATATAAACCAAGCTGATAGGTATGCCTTCGCAGGGGCATTTGAGCCCGCCGGGCCTTAGATGGTGCGCTAAGCAGCATCTTAGTACCGCTGCAGGGCGAAACGAGCGGGAGCGTCCCCTGAGAAGGCATACCAATCAGTTTGGTTGCAAAACACTAGGGCCGAGCGTCCGTAAATCAGAAGGAGGGCAATTTGGCAGATTATATAATGGCGCTGGATCAGGGAACGACCAGCTCAAGGGCGATAATATTTGATAAGGAAGGCAGGATATGCTCAGTGAAACAGAAGGAGTTCACCCAGCATTTTCCGAATAACGGCTGGGTGGAGCATGACCCTATGGAGATATGGGCAACCCAGATGTCGGTGATGATGGAGGCGAGGGAGACCATGGGAATCCGCACCGAGGACATAGCCGCAATAGGGATCACCAATCAGAGAGAGACAACCATAGTGTGGGATCGAAAGACCGGCAATCCGGTGTATCATGCCATAGTGTGGCAGTGCAGGAGAACTGCGGACAGGATAGAGCAGCTTAAGGCTGAAGGATATGACAAGGTGATAAGAGAGAAAACGGGACTGATAGTTGATCCGTATTTCTCTGCAACGAAGATAGAGTGGATACTTGACAATGTGCCGGGAGCCAGGGAACGCGCAGAGGCAGGGGAGCTGATGTTCGGAACAGTTGACACATGGCTTATATACAAGCTCACAGGCGGAAGGGTTCACGCAACGGACTACACAAACGCATCGCGTACCATGCTTTTCAACATTCACACACTGGAGTGGGACAGGGAATTACTTGCAAAGTTCAACATCCCGGAGAGCATGCTCCCGGCAGTGAGAAATTCCAGTGAGATATACGGATACACGGACAGGGAGATATTTGGCGGTGAGGTGCCTATAGCGGGAGTTGCCGGAGATCAGCAGGCTGCGCTGTTCGGACAGTGCTGCTTTGAGGCCGGTGATGTGAAGAACACCTACGGAACAGGTTGTTTCCTCCTCATGAACACGGGGGATAAGGCAGTTGACTCACAGCAGGGACTTCTCACCACCATAGCCATAGGACTTGACGGAAAAGTCAGCTATGCGCTTGAGGGAAGTGTGTTCGTGGCTGGAGCAGCCATCAAGTGGCTCAGGGATGAGATGAAGCTCATAGACAGTGCGGCGGATACTGAGCGCATTGCTCTGTCTGTGCCGGACAGTAATGGTGTATATGTGGTACCTGCATTTACGGGACTTGGCGCTCCTTACTGGGATGCGTACGCCAGAGGGGCAGTGTTCGGCCTTACAAGAGGAACCAATAAGGCACATTTTGTCAGGGCGACAGTCGAATCGCTGGCATATGAGACATCGGATGTTCTTGCGGCTATGGAGATGGATGCAGGGCTTTCTATCACAAGCCTTCGAGTGGACGGCGGTGCAAGTGCCAACAACTTTTTGATGCAGTTCCAGGCAGATATAGAGAATGCCGAGATTGTGCGGCCTGTGATCACGGAGACAACAGCTCTGGGAGCTGCATATCTGGCTGGACTTGCGGTTGGCTACTATGACAGTCTGGATGAGATCAAGGGGTACTGGAAGGCCGACAGAAGATTTGAGCCGGGGATAACCGAGGACAAGAGGGAGACGCTCTTTGCAGGCTGGAAGGATGCTGTGGAGAGAACGAGAGTGACAAGGTGATAGGAGGAGAGAGATGAACAAACAGCAGCTTGCCTCAATAATATGGGAATCTGCGAACAAGATGCCATTATGAAAAAATAGTGCTGTCAGTCCTGTGTTTACTATACATGTTTGTAAATTTTTCTATAAAAAAAATATGAAAAACAATTGGCTAAATATTGGATAGATGGGATAATACATTAAGAATAACGTTACGCGTTCTGTCATCTGTCAGAGGGTGTATTATGGAGGAGGGACTTATGTATTTAGTATTTGATGTAGGGGCAACATTTATAAAGTATGCGTTAATGGACGATGAGGGCAATATATCGGGAAAGGGTAAGACTCCAACCGACAGATATGCCGAGGCTGGAACTCCGGCGTTTGTGGCGCAGATCAAGAAGGTGTATGATGAGAAAGCATCGGAGTGTGACATAACAGGAATTGCCATGGGCCTTCCTGGGCAGATAGATGTTGAGCGCGGCATAGTGTACGGCGGTGGCGGGATCAAGTATCTTGACGGTGCACATCTTGGTGATCTCATATCAGAGGCATGCGGCGGTGTGCCTGTAGCCCTTGAGAACGATGGCAAATGTGCGGCTCTCGCAGAGGTGTGGCTGGGCAATGCCAGCACGGCCACAAATGCAGCAGTCGTTGTCGTGGGTACAGGAATCGGCGGTGGAATAATCATCGACAGAAAGATCCACAGGGGCAAGAGACTTCTTGCTGGTGAATTGTCATATGCACTCATGAATATGACAAGAGAAGAGGCGGATAATGTCAGATGCTGTGAAGAGCTGACTGTCGAGGAGACATTTGAATACAACCCGTTCATGGTAACATCAACTTGTACTGCAAGCTCAATTACATACAAGGCATCCAAGATCATGCATATGAAACCTGAGGAGGTGTCCGGTGAGATGGTATATCAGTGGATTGATGAGGGCAATCAGGAGATCATAGATATGGTTGAGGATTCATACTTCTCCATAGCAAAGCTCTGCTGTAATCTGTACATGACGATAGATCCGGATGTCATACTTATCGGAGGCGGAATGAGTGCCAACCCGAACTTTGTTCCGGGGGTTAAGAGGTATGTGGACAAGATAAGAAAGATGACCAAGACCTACGATGGTATGGTTATCGACACATGCAAGTTTCGCAATGACTCGAATCTTCTTGGCGCGTTATACAACTATAAGCAGAAGTATGAGGGTGTGAAATAAAAGTTGGCAATATTCTAAATAAAAATATGGAGGACAAAACTATGGTGATAACAAAGAAACATGGACTTCCAGAGAACTTCCTCTGGGGAGCATCAACAAGCGCATATCAGGTTGAGGGTGCCAATCTGTCACACGGCAAGGGCTCAAGTGTGCAGGACATCAAGACAGTTCCAGCGGGAACAAGCGAGCTGGACGTGTGCGCTGACTTTTATCACAGATATGCAGAAGACATAGCCCTCATGGCTGAGATGGGTTTCAAGACATTCAGGTTCTCCATCGCGTGGAGCAGAGTCCTCCCAGAGGGAACAGGCAGAGTCAACCAGGAGGGAATCGACTTCTACAACAACGTGATAAATGAGTGTCTCAAGTACGGAATAGAGCCGCTTGTCACAATGTTCCATTTTGATCTTCCAGCAGCAC
This sequence comes from uncultured Coprococcus sp., assembly GCA_900548315.1. GTDB lineage: Bacteria > Bacillota > Clostridia > Lachnospirales > Lachnospiraceae > Coprococcus. The sequence goes on from URJU01000020.1 coordinate 15,911, forward strand.
TGGAGAAGAAAGGCGGATGGTCGAGAAGAGAGAGTGTTGACGAGTTTGTTGAATTTGCAAAGCTTCTCTACACAAATTATGGCGACAGAGTAAAGTACTGGTTGACTATCAATGAGCAGAACATGCTCACACTTGTGGGTGACGTGATCGGAACATGTAACATGGAGGGCGTGACAAATAAATACAAGAAACTTTATCAGGAGAATCACCACATGCTCCTTGCCCAGGCAAAGGCCATGAAGCTTCTCCATGAGATGTGTCCTGGTGCAAAGATTGGTCCTGCACCAAATATTTCACTGGTATATCCTGCCACATGCAAGCCGAAGGATGTCCTGGCAGCACAGAACTTCAACGCGATAAGAAACTGGCTGTACCTTGATATGGCAGTGTATGGAAGATACAACGACCTGGTGTGGAAGTTCCTTGAAGAACATGATGCCATTCCAGTCATCGAGGACGGAGATATGGATATCATGGAGCAGGCAAATCCTGATTTTATAGGTTTCAATTATTATAATACTGCAACGGTTGAGTGGGATGACAGTCCGGTTGCTGTGACGGACTCAGAAAAAAAGGATCAGCAATCAGCTGGTATTGAGCCGGGGGTATACAAGGCGTATCCAAATCCAAATCTTCTTCGCACAGAGTTTGGCTGGGAGATAGACCCTGATGGCTTTAGGGCAACTATAAGAGAGATGTACAGCAGATATCACCTTCCTATGATCGTGACAGAGAATGGTCTCGGCGCATATGACAAGCTCACAGAGGATGGCAAGGTACACGATGACTATCGTATAGAGTACTTAAGAAAGCATATAGAGCAGATAAAGCTGGCAGCAGATGAGGGCGCAGAGATGATGGGTTACTGCCCATGGTCAGCAATCGACCTCGTGTCAACTCACGAAGGAATCACCAAGAGATACGGTTTTATATATGTCAACAGAGATGAATTCGACATGAAGGATCTTGCGAGATACAGAAAGGATTCCTTCTACTGGTACAAGAAGGTCATCGAGACCAACGGCGAGGATTTGAGCTAGCTTGTAGTTGAGTAAAAGCACTGGGAGACTGGTGTTTGAGTTATAATAGGACCAAGTTAGATGAAACCCAGTAAAATCAAGGGGTTATGCCTAATTTAGTCTTTATTTTTATACCAATTTAGCGGTAGATAAGGCAGCGCTGTTATATCAAAACCGAAAATCCAAGTCAGTATCACAGATGTCCACAATCAGTCTGAGAGTGAATCTGTGCGCTTAGATTAGGTACAATTTTATATCAAAACATTTAGTGAGGACTAAATTAGCATTTAAGATGGAATATTCCATCAGCTGGTTTGGTCCTCTTTTTATTTGAGAGGAGTGGTCGAATGGGCAAGGTGTTAATTTGGTTCGTAATCATTATTAGTACAGTGGTTCTCTACTGTCTTATGAAAGTTAAGGCAGAGAGTGATGAACTGTATGAGGAATTAATGAAAAAGCATTTTTATGGCAGGTCTGATGATATTCCTGCATCTGACAAAACCGAGCACTTGAAAGGGTGTGGGTAATTATATGAAATTTTGCAAAACAATAATGCAGACAATACAGAAAAGGAGTGAAAGGAACATGAATAACAAGTTAGAAGTAATCGGCATTGATCATGGTTGGTCAATGATGAAAACAATCTTTCAGGTATTTGTCACAGGAGTTACAAAGGCAGTGCTTGCACCTATGAAAGCAGTGAAAAAGATGCTTGTATCAATGAAGCTTCATCTGGACGCTTCGATTGATAAGTTGGATAATCTGGCTATGAATGTGCAGCTTGATAAGGAAAAGCATATGGAAAATGCGAAAGCACAGGAACAGACAGAGCCGGAGAGGGCAGAAGCTGAGCGAGTAGAAGCAGAGATTGTATATTCGCCGATGGTCGCTGAACCACAGGAGTATCAGTATAATGCAGATGCATTTGAGGCTAGAGGTGCGGATGAGGTGAAGCAGGAAGCGCCACATAAGGAAGTATCAAAGGTAAGAGAAGATAAAGCCAGATAGATATGAGGACGTGGGAGAGATTCTGCGTCCCAACGTCCGTGTGGGCTTGCTTTTATTCGGATATTCGTATATAATGTATCGTGTTGAGTATTATCCATGCGGAGGTGCGGTATGAACGGGATCAAGGGCTATATCTCCATTCGGGAGGCGTCCTACCGTTGGGGCGTGTCAGAGCGGCGGGTCAACCAATACTGCGCCGAAGGGCGGATCCCCGGCGCGTCCCGGTTCGGGCGTTCATGGGCGATCCCGGAAAATGCGGAGAAACCGTCCGACCCGCGCTTTCAAGGACAGCACCGCGATTCCGGCAGGACAAGCACCTGACGGATACCCCTCTGCATGGGAAGCATCCGCAAAAAGGAGGTGAACGCTATGGCCTGCGACGAGAGCTTGTACCGCCAATATCTGAACGGCGACGACGAAGGGCTCAATGCCCTGATGAAAAAATACGGCGACCCACTGACCCTGTATATCGACGGCTATCTGCACGACGTTCACGAGGCGGAGGAGCTGATGCTGGACGTTTTCGCCTATCTGTTCACCAAAAAGCCGAAGATACGGGACGGCGGCTTCAAGGCGTATCTCTATAAGGCGGCGCGGCACATGGCGCTGCGCCATAAGAGCAAACGGAAGCCCCTGTTCAGCCTCGATACGCTGACCGGCGAGCCGGACGGACGGCTGCTGGCGGAGGAGGTCATCCGGACGGAGGAGCGAAACCGCATTCTGCATTTCTGCATGAGCGAAATGAACCCGGACTATCGGGAAGTCCTCTATCTCACCTATTTTGAGGATATGAGCTACGCGCAGGCGGCGGAGGTCACGGGAAAAACAGTAAAACAGATCACCAACATGGTGTATCGCGGAAAAAAGAGCCTGCGAAGGCTTTTAGAACGGGAGGGGATCACAGATGCGGAGTCATGAAGAGCGCGTCGCGGAGACAAAGCGGCGCATCGCCAAAATTGAGCGGGAGAAACGGCGGCGCAATACGGTCACCATGGCTTCCGCCGTGGCGGCGTGCCTTGCGTTGCTCATCGGCGCGTCCCTCGCCATGCCCGGCATTGCCGCGAGCATCCAGACAGGCGACTACTCCGGCTTTGAAACGGCGGCAAGCATCTTTCACGGTGGCGCTGCCTTGGGATACATCGTCATCGGGCTGCTGGCTTTTTTACTCGGCGTGTGCG
>URJU01000021.1 GCA_900548315.1 uncultured Coprococcus sp.
TATCGTCGGCAGCGTCCAGATGTGTATAAGAGACAGATATACTATCTACCGTATATGCATTTTATATTAGAAAATTGTGTTGATTACTCGGAGGTCAAAGTGACTAAGGATAATAACAGATACTATAAAGACAATAGACTCTTGAGCAGGATTGTCGGTCTGGCGGTGGTGATTGTGTTTGTGTGCGCCCTTGGACAAGGAAATCTTAGGAAAGAGGTACATGGACAGGAACAGATTAAGCCGGAGGGCGGTACATCAGAGAGCATAAACGAGAGTGTGAATGAGAGTCTGGATGATGGATCGTCTCTCACCACAGAGGTGGATGACAGTTATTTTGCGACATCATTGTTGATAGGAGATTCCAGGGCAGAGACTCTTGGTCTGTATAGTGGACCGTCGGACTGGGATGTGTGTGCCGCAAGAAATCTGGACATAGAGACGGTAGAGAGCAGCAAGATCGTATCAGACGATTTCGGACAGGCGTGTACCGTTTTGGAAATGCTTTCAAAGAATACATACAGCAGTATATATGTATCATTTGGAACAGGAGAGCTTGGCTGGTATAGAGAAAGATTTATTTCGGCATACAGAACCTTCCTTGACAAATTGACAGCGGCTCAGCCGGGGGCGCAGATATATGTCATGTCTATACTTCCGGTTTCGGCAAAGTTGTCATCTGAGGACTCTGTATACAATAACCCAGGAGTCGATAGTTTTAATATGGCACTTAAGGAAATGTGTGAGACATATGACAGTGTTGAATACTTGGATATAGCAAGCAGTGTGGCGGTTGATGGCGTTTTGCCTGAGGATGCAGGAACTGATGGAATACATTTCAATAAAGAATACAGTCTGAAGATCATGGATTATATAAGAAGTAATGTGACTGTGAAAAGATAACAGAAACGGAGACGGTATGGTCAGAAAGATAATGATGTTGCTCGTAGGAGTATTGGCAATGTGCAGCCTTGCAGGCTGTGGGGGGAGTGACAGTCAGAAAATTATCCAGCCCGATGTGTATACGTTGTCGGGAAAGCTGACAGATGGGATCAAGTTTGAAGATTCTGTTGAGAAGATATCTCTAGACAGAGCACTAAAGTATTATGGAATCGACAATAGTATGGTAAATGCTGGGGAAGTCATGATGTCTACAGGAGCGACAGCTGAGGAACTTGCAGTGTTTGAGGCTGCATCAGCGAGTTCAGCATCTGCAATACTTGACAAGCTTACAGTGCGGAGAGATGATATGATCAGGATTTATATCAATGATAAATCCTCCGAGGTTGCCAGACTCGACAAAGCAGTATTGTATATACATGGCAATTTTGTTGTGTATGTTGTCTGCGATGACAGTGAAGGAGTATTGAAGATAGTAAGAGAATATTTAGAGCAATAGAGGAGACACCGCCTATTTCAGATGAATATTATCTGATATATGGCGGTGTTTTCTTCGATAAAGGAACGTTTGAGATTTCAGGACATATTCTAATAGTAAATACGCTGTCAATAAATAAGATAAAAGAGGGAGAGTTGAAATGTTGTATTTTGGCGTATTGCCATGTATTATAAATTACAGGATATGCGGTGCGCAGATTGACGGCTTGTGATATGACAGGATATGCAGGATATCCACGGGGATATTCTGCCTGTCAGATAGGATGTACACATGCGGATCAAATGGGCAGCCGGTTTGAGCAGATATTTAATGAATTGTTTAGGAAAGAGGTAGAGATATGTCAAAGCAGAATTGGAAACCAGGCAATATGCTGTATCCGGTGCCGGCAGTTATGGTGAGCTGCCAGAGACCAGGAGAGAAGGCAAATATAGTGACGATAGCGTGGGCAGGAACGATATGCAGTGATCCTGCGATGGTGTCAATTTCGGTGCGGCCGGAGAGATATTCATATGACATAATAAAGAAGACCGGAGAGTTCACTATAAATCTGGTGACTGAGGATCTGGCATTTGCAACTGATTTCTGCGGTGTAAAATCAGGCAGGGATGTTGATAAGTTCAAAGAGATGGGACTTCATGAGTGCAGAGGAGTAAACGTATCATGTCCGGGAATAGAGGAGAGCCCGGTGAATATAGAGTGTAAAGTAAAAAAGGTGATCGCACTTGGCTCACATGATATGTTCATAGCTGAAGTTGTGGGGGTTCAGATAAGCGAGAAGTATATGGATGGCACGGGAAAATTCAATCTTAACAGCACGGGACTTGTGGCATACTCACACGGTGAGTATTTTGAACTTGGAAAGAAAATAGGTAAATTTGGATTTTCGGTTAAGAAAAAGTGATATATTAACGGACGGAGATAATGCGAAACATGGAAATTTCATTAAATGCATATGGAAAGATAAATTTGGGACTGGATGTTGTGAGAAGGCGTGAAGACGGCTATCATGAGGTGAAAATGATAATGCAGACCGTGAAACTGCATGATGGATTGACATTTTGTGATACAGATGCCGATGCAATTGAGATAGAGACTAATTCCGCTGACATTCCAGTGACGGAGGACAACATAATATATAAGGCATGTGAGCTTATGAGAAGGACATATGGCATAACAAAAGGGGTGAGGATCAAACTGGATAAACAGATTCCCGTTGCTGCGGGAATGGCAGGCGGCAGTACGGATGCGGCAGCCGCGCTTGTAGCAATGAACAGACTCTTTGACCTTAACCTTACAGAGGAAAAACTCATGGAACTTGGAGTCAAAATAGGCGCAGATGTTCCGTATTGCGTGATGCAGGGGACGGCACTCTCTGAGGGAATTGGAGAAGTACTCACGGCTGTGTCGCCTATGCCGGACTGTTACATAGCTATAGCAAAACCGCCAGTTGGAGTGTCTACAAAATGGGTTTATCAGAATCTGAAAGTGTCTGAGCTTGAGCGGCATCCAGATATAGACGGAATGGTAGATGCTTTAAAGTCGGGAGATCTGAGGGGAGTTGCTGACAGAATGGAGAATGTGCTCGAGACAGTGACGATACCTGAACATCCTGAGATCGAAAAGATAAAGAATATCATGAAAGACAGAGGCGCGCTGAATTCCATTATGAGCGGAAGCGGACCTACGGTATTTGGCATATTTGAAGATAAGGATATGGCACAGGATGCGGTTCAGTGTCTGCGGGATATGGGACTTGTTCAGCAGGCTTGTGTTGTGGAACCATATAACAGAGAGAGGTAATTTATGGAGCTGAAATTAGACATGGATGAATATCTCCCGCTGCGGGAGGTTGTGTTTAATACCCTTAGAGCTGCTATAATTCATGGTGAATTCGAGCCGGGGGAACGTCTTATGGAGGTACATCTGGCAAAAAGGCTTGGTGTCAGCAGGACTCCGGTAAGGGAGGCAATGAGGATGCTGGAGCTTGAGGGATTGGTAGTAATGATCCCGAAGAAAGGGGCAGAGGTAGCCCGTATAACAGAGAAAGATCTTAAAGACGCTCTTGAAATAAGGATGGCACTAGAGGAACTTGCTGCTGAGCTTGCCTGCCGAAGGATAGATGATGATGGAAGGAAACAGCTTAGAGCCGCCTGTGATGCATTCCGGGCAGCGGTAAAATCCAGTGATTTGTCTGCTATAGTTGATGCAGATGTGACTTTTCACAATGTTATATATGAATCAACTCACAATGCAAGACTTGTGAGTATATCGCAGACACTAAGGGAACAGGTATACAGATATAGAGTTGAGTATGTGAAAGATCTGGATCATCACAACAAGCTGGTGTCAGAACATGAGGCATTGACGGAGGCAATATTAAAAGGCGATGAAGAGAGAGCGACAGATGTTACCAGAAGGCACATATATGATCAGGAGAAGATCGTAATAGCAAATGCAGTAAAGGCTCAAAAAGACTGATTTATAAAAAATGCACGATATGCGGAGAACGCATATCGTGCATTTTTTTATAGTTTTGTTACAGCGCGTGAATAAAGATCTGTGGTATGGAAAATATAGACTATGAGGGATAAAACAAGAAACAGGATCCTAAAAATAGGAATGACACGAGAATAGGAATTACATGCAATGACGGAGATCAGTAAAAATATTCAAGATAATATCACAAAAATAAAAACAATGTTTGACAAATGGGGGGACATAGTAGAAAAGGAGTTTGTCCTTGACAGGGAAGACTGCATCACAGAAGTGTCCATATATGTGGTGTATATTGATGGGTTGTGTGACCATGAACTGATAGAAAATACAGTGATAAAACCTGTTACATGGGAGTGGAAACATACACATGTGGATCCGGAAAATCTGTGGAGCAGGATCGTGAATGTGGAGAGCCAGACTGCTGACATTACAGAGGAGAATGATCTTGATTCGGTAACGGAATCTATACTCAAGGGGGACACGGCGGTGTTTGTTTCCGGGACCAGTAAAGCCATGGTGGTGTCATCCAAGAAGTTCCCGGTCAGAGGAATAGAGGAGAGTTCCACCGAGGGCGGAATGAGAGGTCCGAGGGACAGTTTCAATGAGAACTTCCGTACATCCACAGCTCTTATAAGGAGAAGAATAAAGGATACAAAACTTAAACTGGAACAGGGAACCATTGGAGTGAGATCAGGAACCCAGTATGGAGTGATGTATATAGAAGATATAGCATGTCCAGAGCTTGTGGAAAGGGTAAAACAGGAGGTGGACAAGTACTGTATAGATGCTATATTTGACAGCGGCATGGCAGAACATCTCATGGAGGAGAGCTGGAAAGAGATTTTTCCAATATATCAGTCCACCACCAGACCAGACAAGGCCGCTGCCGCGCTTGTGGAGGGGCGTGTGGTGATGGTATTTGATAATTCTCCTGAAGTGATAATAGCTCCAGCCACTCTGAATACACTTTTTCAGACATCGGATGACTATTACAACAGATGGCCGGTTGCAACATTTGCCAGGATGATAAGATATCTGGCTGCATTTATTGCGGTGGGACTTCCAGGACTTTATATATCTATCACCTGTTATCACAGGGAGATAATTCCGGATAAACTCCTTTATGCTATAGCAGATGCAAGAAGCCAGTTGTCATTTCCGGTTGTTGTAGAAGTTCTTATAATGGAGCTTTTGTTTGAACTTCTCCGTGAGGCTGGAATAAGGCTGCCAAGCCAGTTGGGAAACACCATAGGTGTGGTGGGAGGTTTGATAGTGGGGCAGTCTGCTGTAGAGGCTGGCATTGTGAGCACGATAGTCGTGATAGTTGTGGCACTCACTGCCATAGCCTCATTTGCGATACCGAATGAGGCATTTGCATCAGTATTCCGTCTCCTTAAGTTCGTGACCATATTTGCCAGTGCAATATATGGAATACTGGGGTTCCTGCTTGCAATGCTCATGCTGATGTTTCATCTTGCATCGCTGGACAGTTTCGGTGTTCCCTATCTGTCACCTGTTGTGTCATGTGGATATACGGAGAGTGAGGGACAGGATTTTGTCCTTAGATCTCCTATAAAGAAAATGATACACAGACCAGCGTGGTGTATGCCGGGGCAAAGAAGACGTCTGGTCAGAAAGAGGTGAGGTTGTTGCTTGATGATAACAAAAATGTGACATTTAAGGGGTTTTTTAAAATTTCAACTCTAATGTTGACCGGCACAATAATATATGTAACCACATTAATACCGTCAGTTTATGGGAAAAACTGCATAATAGTGTCACTTTTTCTGATGCTAAGTATGGCTTTTGCTTATGTGATACTACTATATGTTGCGTATAGCAGATTGATTGCTTATAGGGCTGCATCTCCCAGGATACACGAAAACAGGGCTATAGGGTTGATTTTTGAGGGAAGAATGGCTATAAAGACAGGAATCCTGATATTTATGGTGGCGGAGGCTGCCAGGGAACTTGTTCTGAGGCGATATGGCAGTATGGCTGTAGCTTTGCCCGTGCTTGTAGCTGCGGTGTATATAGGATGCCGGGGGCTTGGCGGTGTCATAAGGTTTGCAGAGGCTGTATTCTGGCTAACAGTGATAGCTGGGTGTATCGTGTTTATTATGAGTCTGAAAAACGTTGATCTGTCACAGTTTAAGGCATATACACAGTTCTGTGAAGAGAATGGGATAAACTGTACTATCAACAGAGTGATGACCCGGGGCGGCTTGTTATTCCTGGGATTTTCGTTCATGGAGATGGTGACAATGATCTATATGGAGGTGAGAGACCGCCGCAGAGGAATGTTGGTTGCGGCAACTGGAGTTTCCCTGGTGATTGGTATTATTGGTTCTGTAATAGTGATAACAACGCTGGGCATTGCTGCGCTGAGTACAGATAGAAAAAATATACTATATATAGTTGGTGCTATGGAACTTCCGGGAGGGGTGAGGATAAGACCGTTGATGATTGTTTGCTATCTTCTTGTGGTATGGGGAATGATGGCTATAACTCCACATGTTGCATGCGCTTTCAGTACAATAGATAAAAATATAGTTAAACATCCTGCGGTGTGCAGAGGAATATGGACAGTCTGTGCATTTGCAGTCTGTGTGTATCTTCAAAATATTTCCCCCGTGGAGAAACTTTACAGATTCATACCAGGTTATCTTTTGCTTATAGATGTTCCTCTGTCGATCATACTGCCTGTTCTTGCCATCAATTGGAAGAGGGCGGCAAGGATGGGAGGATTATTGTTCATAGGGGTAATAGGAACCTATATGTGTACTGCATGTGCCTATGAGTCGGTGGAGGATGTGGATTATGCCACGGTGGTGGTTGTAGAAAATACTGATAATACAGATGAACATTTGATTAAATACACATTGGTAATTCCTGAGATAGGTGAAGACGGTGCTGGGGTATCAAAAGAAAAGATATACAGTGTGGATGCATATTCATTTGAGAGCGTGCGGCAAAAATATAATGCGGAACATGCTAACAGACTTGATACAAGTCATGTGGAATATATAGTGGCGGAGGATGAGCATGTACTGGACATAGTGTGTGATGAACTTGAAAACGAATTTGTCACGAGTTATGTCACTGTGGTGACGGATAAAAATGTGCTGGAAAAGGTGGGCACGAACAGTACAAAAGAATACCTTAGGACGCATTACAAAGGACGTTGTCTGGCAGCCCTTAAAAAGGGCGGGACAGAAGATGTGTGGCGGTAAATATATGTGCATATGCAGGAGGTATTTTTTATGTGGAGAATGTTCAGGGCAGGTATTTTAGGTGTAGTGATCGGTGTCATAGGTGGAGTGATATTTGGACAGGTGTCTTATGTGAAAAACTATAAGAGCAGGCTTGACAGGGAGATAAGGTCAAATGCGGTCATGTACAATAATGGGGAGAGTGATGACAACAGCATGATAAGGATAAAGGTGGATTATGATGGATCAGATAGGACTGAGACTTTGGATAAACAGGTCTCAAGCCATGTTGGGAATGTGATACTGGATGAGCTGGAAAAATGGCTGGGAGATGATTACAGCAGCAGATACAGCTATGTGGAGATGAGACGTAACCTTAATATGGTGATGGATAAGATAGATGATATTGCCCGAAATGCCGCATATGAACTTGGGGCGGAAGTGGATTCAGACGCCCATTTATCATATGAGTATTTTGATGACTGCGGCGAAGATTGTCCTGCGGGTTTTTACCACACGCTGAATGTGGATCTTGTGGACAGATAAGATAGATAAAACTGGATAAAAAGGACAGCAGGTGTTATACTTTGAGCTGTGGTGTGCCTGTGCGTGACATTGCGGGTGGAAACCACAGATTAAAGTATAAGGAGCATTTGCTATGGCTAAGGAAAATCTGGTAGTAATATTTGGCGGAAGATCATCAGAGCATGAGGTTTCCTGCATTTCTGTTCAGACTGTTGCAAAGGCGGTTGACACAGAAAAATATAATATGACATTAGTTGGAATTACAAAAGAGGGAAAATGGCTGAGAGCCGATGATATAGAGAGTATAGCTGACGGCAGCTGGAGAGACAGCAAGGTGACAGCCGTTATATCTCCGGATACCACAAAGGAACTTCTCGTATTGGACGGAGATAAGGTTGAGAGACAGAGAGTGGATGTGATATTCCCGGTACTTCATGGAATGTACGGTGAGGATGGAACTATACAGGGGCTGTTTGAGATGGCGGATATTCCATATGTTGGCTGCGGAGTTCTAGCTTCGGCGGCGTCTATGGATAAGTTTTACACCAAGATAATTGTGGACAATATAGGTGTGAGACAGGCAAAGTTTGTACCTGTGCTGGCAGAGGATTTCAAGGATCTGGATGCAGCAATGGACAGAGTTGAGGCAGGTCTTGAATACCCAGTATTTGTAAAGCCGTCAAAGGCTGGTTCATCAAAGGGTGTCAGCAAGGCGGTGGACAGACAGAGCCTGAAGGCTGCTCTTGAGGAGGCTGTAAAGTTTGACAATAAGATACTCGTTGAGGAGACTATAGTCGGAAGAGAGCTTGAGTGCGGTGTTCTCGGATACAAGGACAACACCCAGGCATCGGGAGTAGGAGAGATCCTTGCAGCTGCGGAGTTCTATGATTTTGATGCAAAGTACAACAATGCAGAGTCGAAGACAGTGATTGGAGCTGATATACCGGCTGAGACAGAGGCTGAGATAAGAGAGGATGCTGTGAAGATATTCAGAGCACTTGATGGATTTGGTCTCTCAAGAGTGGACTTCTTCCTTGAGAAGGATACAAACAAGGTGGTATTTAACGAGATAAACACCCTCCCTGGATTCACAAATATAAGTATGTACCCAATGCTGTGGAATGCAAAGGGATATGATATTAAAAAGCTTGTGACTACCCTTATAGAGATGGCAAAGGAAAGATAGCATATGATAAACAATGTTACAGTCAAGGTTGTTGGCGAACAGAAAAGCAACAGGGAAGAGAAAACGGTTGAGCCGATAGAACTTGTCACAAAGGGAAATCTGCATGAGAAAGATGGAATGTTCTATTTGAAATATGATGAGTATTATGAAGACCTTGATAAGCCGGTAAAGAATCTTCTCAAGTTTGATAGGGATAGTCTGGTGCTCACAAAGAAAGGCGACGTGAGCTCCGAGATGTCATTTAAGTGCAGAGAGACAACGGATGCATATTATTCAACGCCAGCCGGGCTTATTCCGATGAACATACTGACTGAAGGATATCAGATGGAAAATACGGAGACTGAGATAAAGATATCCATAGTGTATATTATGGATTATGGAAATGACTGTCTCTCGTTCAATGTTCTGAAGATATTGGTGAAACATTAGCCGGAAAGGACTTTGTATGAACGGTGATAAAGCATTTGACGACTTTCTTTCGATAAACACGATAGAGTGCGTGGGGGCTGAACAGCCATCGGAGGACAACAATATATATCAGGCTACATACTATAGGGATCTTGTGACTATATTTGACATGGTTTCTATGGAACCGGAGGACACCCTTGTGGATTTTGGCTGTGGACTGGGACGGGTGCTGTTCTATGGTAATTCTAGGCATTACTGCAGGACCACGGGGATAGAGGCTGACAGGGAAGTGTATGAGAAACTTCTGGAAAATGCAGAGGGATATCAGAAGAGGTTCTACGATCAGGAAGACAGAATGCTTTTTTACAATATGCCGGCTCAGGAGTATGAGGTGGCTGATGGGGATAATTATTTCTATTTCTTCAACCCATTTTCGGCTGAGATATTTAAGACGGTCATAGACAATATAATAGATTCTGTGAGCAGATGTCCAAGGGATATTTATCTAATGTTGTACTATCCGACATTTGAGTATCAGAAGGTCATGCGCGACAGCAGATATTTCGTGCTCAAGAACATTGTAAAGCTGTCGGGATATGAAGAGGATCCGGATGAGAAGATGTATGTTTATCACATGTCGAGATATTTTGTATAGACTGCGTGGATAAGGTTATATCATGATTCCCTATAAGGTGGCAGTTTCAACGTTCTGTAAAGCAGCAGGAAAATCACTGTACAGATTACTCCTGAGGCTATTGTGAGTGATATGATTGCGGCAGGCGATAAACTGGTAAATCCTGACAGATTTATTGCATAGGACGATATGTTTATGATCATGTGGAGAAATACGGAAGGCAGCAGGGCTGAGGTCCATGTGGTGAGCAGTGCCAGGAGTATTCCGGCTGGGAGTGCGTAGCAGAACTGGACTAAGTTGCCATGGAATAGTCCGAACAACAGTGCTGATGCGAAGATTGCCACTGCATTTGAATACTTGAATGAAAATGCTCGCTGAAATGATCCGAGAGATAAACCGCGGAATACAAGTTCTTCCCCTACAGGGGCAATGAGCATGACAGTAAATACACGCAGGATTCCGTTGTCTAAAGAAAAAGAGGATTTGACCATGGCTTTGTAGGAACTTAAAAGTTCTGGTCTGTACATGTCAATGATGTTCAGTATTCCAGTGGAAAAAAACTGTAATGATACACCTGCTATAAAGAGCAGGATGAATATAAGAAAAACGCGCAGAGCAGGAGCTTGTTTCTTTTTTGCACGTTTTTTTTCGTCTTTGCCGAAATATAGGTATGCGGCGATAAATATTATTGCTGTATAAGACAACAGAGATACCGGTATACCGGTATCTCTGTTGTCTTTGTACAGTAGCTGAACAGCTGCAGATATACAGTCCTGGACAAGTACCATACATACTGGTGCCAGAACGGCAATTCCGAGCTCGCGGAGATTGATATGATCATTTCTCATATAAAGCAACCTCCCCTCTCTGTACTGAATATTACATTTTCTGGATTTTTTTAGCTCTCTCTTTATCTTCTTTAGCTTTAGCCTTGGCAGCAGCCTTCTGCTCCTTGCTCATGTTTGCCTCGGCGGTTTCCTTATCGTACATATCTTGATACTTTCTCTGCTTTGCACGGATTTTCTCACCAAATGTCTTCTTGCCAGGTTTCTCAACGATCTTACCTCTGACATTCTTCACGCTGACTATGTAGATACCACTGACCATTGCTTTTACTTCGCCGCGTACAGGCATCTGATCATATATGCCGTCATCACAGATGAGGTTCATGATCTGAGGTCCGATCTTAGCCTTTACGATAGGCATCTTAGCTTTCTGGTAACGCTTTGGAGTCTGTTCCATAACTACCTTAGGAAGTCCTGCATCCTTCATAGGAAGCATCTTTTTGTCAATGACCAGCATTGTGACAGGCTGTGCCTGTTCCTTCATCATTTCTTTCTGTGCTGACTGCTTTTTCTGCATCTTGTTGCCTACGATATATAAAGCAACCATTACGCCTATAACGATAACCAATATGATTATCAACCATATCCACCATGCCATGTTAGGTTCCTCCTGAAAATATTGTGTCGTTTGATTATTATAGTCTTATCATTTTTTTGTTGCAAGGGGAAGATTTTTCAATCTTGCTTCCTGGATGAGAGCTGGGATGGTTTCAAGAACCTCTTTGCGCTCCTTTGGTTTAAGTCCGTTTATATCTATTGGGTCAAGAAATTCGATGATGACCCTGTGACTTCTGATAAAGTTGTGTTTGTTTGCCTCCATTATGTTGTCGGTTCCGCATATGGATACGGGTACGATCGGACAGCCGGCTTTCTGTGCAATCTTATATGCACCGTCTTTAAAAGGAAGAAGTTCTTCGCCATCATTTCTGTGACCTTCAGGAAATACCATCATGGAATGACCTGATTTTACGATGTCGGCTGATTGCAGGATAGTCTCAAGCCCTTTCTTGAGATCTGATCTGTCCAAAAATGTACAGCCGATATCTTTCATGTACCATGGGAGTATAGGAACCTTGAGGATCCCGTCCTTTGACATGAAACCGAGAGGTCTGTTAAGTGCGTTGTGACAGCACAGAATATCAAAAAAACTTCTGTGGTTGCCGACGAACAAAACAGGTTGATCTTTTGGTACTCGTTCAAGGCCGATGACGGTTCGCTTTGCACCGCATATGAACAGGACTATTCCAAAAAATCCCTGGACAAGTTTCTGGGCATGCCTGTACGCTTTCTCCTGATCCTTTTTTGCAAGAAGATACAGATAAAGGTGATAAGGCGTGCAAAGAAGAATTCCCAGAAAAGCAAATATATATGCAAAAATTGTTCTCAATTTAGATTCTCCTTATATTATAAAATTACTTCTCCTCGGTAGGCTCATTCTTCGGAACTGGAGTGAATCTTCCATAGAGCTTTGATGTCTCTAGAAGTCTGTCTGACAGCTGCTTGTTAAGGTCGGAAGACTGGAACCTCCATGCCCAGTTACCCTCACCCACGCCAGGGGTGTTCATACGAGCCGTTGAGTCGAGCTTGAGCACATCCTGCATAGGCACGATTGCCATGTTCGCAACGGATGAAAAACATGCCCTGATCATAACCCAGCAGATGTCGCTTGCATCGGTGCTGTAATATCTCCTGAGTTTATCTTTTGATGCCTCGTATGCTTTGGTGTACCATCCGAGAGTTGTATCGTTGTCGTGTGTTCCTGTATAGCATACACAGTTAGGTGTGTAGTTATGCGGAAGGAAGTCGTTCTCATTTGGATTTTCAAATGCAAACTGTAGGATCTTCATTCCGGGAAGACCGAATTTGTCTCTAAGCTCTATAACCGATTCATCGATCTCACCAAGATCCTCGGCGATGATAGGAAGATGATATCCCAGATTCGCCTCAAGCTGTGTAAAAAAGTTCAGACCAGGGGCTGGTTTCCATTCACCATTTATAGCGGTTTCCTCACCATAAGGAACTGCCCAGTAGCGGTCAAATCCTCTGAAGTGATCAATCCTGAGGAAGTCTGTGACGGTGAGCTGGTATTTGATCCTCTCTATCCACCATGAATATCCTGTCTCGGTGTGCTTTTTCCAGTTGTACAGAGGATTGCCCCAGAGCTGTCCGGTTGCAGAGAAGTAATCAGGTGGCACACCTGCAACCTCGATAGGATAGCCCTTGGAATCGAGCATGAACAATTCCTGATTGGACCATACGTCCGCACTGTCCCATGCCAGGAATATAGGCGTATCTCCTACGATGCTGATGCCAAGGTCATTGGCGTATGTCTTGAGAGCCTGCCACTGCTCGGTAAAAAGAAACTGGAGAAAATTGTAGTATCCAATGCTGTCTGCGAGTTTCTTCTTCCATGTGGTCTTCTGTCTCGCTGTTGGCTTTTTCAGTGAATCATCCCACATGTACCACGGCATTCCCTCATGGGCGTCCTTGCCAGCCATGAAGAGAGAATAGTCAGCCAGCCATGTTGTGTTCTTTACAAATGCGTTGAATCTTTCCATGAGTTCTTTGTCGGATGACAGCTCGTCTGTGTAGTCGGGATCGACAAATCTTTCATAGGCTTTTTTCAAAAGACTTGTTTTGAATTCGATAAGTGTTCCGTACTCAATCTTCTCGGGATCCCATGCAGGCATATCTGCAAAATCCTCGTCGAGTAAGAGTTTTTTCTTTCTGAGATAATCAATATCGATGATGAGTGGCTGTCCTGCAAATGCTGAAAATGGCTGATAAGGTGAATCACCGAAACCTGTATGTCCAAGTGGGAGTACCTGCCAAAGATTTAATCCAGAGGCTGCAAGAAAGTCGATAAACTGGTAAGCTCCAGGTCCGAGATCTCCGATTCCGTAAGGACTTGGAAATGATGTCGGATGAGCCAGAATGCCAGCGTATTTCTTAGGCTTTTTTTGGTTGTTCTGCTCTAACATAATCTATCCTCTTTTCATAATAAGTAAAACCAGAGCCAAGCCACCTCACAGTCTCTTGCGAGCCTGTTCGGCGTGTGTCTCCGACGGGTTCAGAGCCAAGCCACCTCACAGTCTCTTGCGAGCCTGTTCGGCGTGTGTCTCTGACGGGTTCAGAGCCAAGCCACCTCACAGTCTCTTGCGAGCCTGTTCGGTGCGGCGTATCCGCCGTATAGCACAGTATAAGAAGTGCCTTGTTCATGCAAGCATGACAAGCCACTTCTTATATTGTGCTGCATGGCTCTGAACGGTAACATTATACAATACAATATGTGGGAGTTGCAAGGTAATAGTGCTTGACACGGGGCGGTGTGCTAACTTATTATAAGTGGAAGTATTTTAACTTACAGGTGCTTTCGGCATTTTCTATCTGATGTGGGCTGACAGACCGGGTGGAATGGCGAATTATAAGGAGAAAGAAGCGTATAATTTTATGGAGAGAATAATTACAAGTCTGCTTGAAACTGATATGTATAAGTTCAGCATGGGACAGGCAATATACCATCAGTTCAGCGACTACAAGACAACCTGGTCATTCAAGTGCAGGAATACGGATGTGTTCTTCACCAAAGAGATGGTCGATGAGATCAAGAGACAGATACAGCTCTACTGTGATTTGAGATTTACTGAGGATGAACTTGAGTATCTGCACAATATCAAGTGGATAAAGGGCTCATATGTTGATTTTCTGAGACTTTGGAAAGCGAGATATGAGGACTTTGAGATATCGGATGATGCGGAGTGCGGCCTGAAGATAGAGGCTAGAGGAACGTGGCTCAATACTTCTATGTATGAGATACCTACTCTGGCTATAGTCAATGAAGTTTACTTCAGGATGAATGATGATTATGATAAACTGCTTACATCATTCAAAGATAAACTTGACGAGAAGGTTCGTAAGGTCGAGTCAGGTGAGTACAATCTTGGAGCGTTCAGTGAATTTGGACTTAGAAGAAGACTTTCTGCTGAGGCTCAGGAGCTTGCCGTGAAGGAACTCAGTGGTCACAAGTATCCAGGTTCAACATTTGTCGGAACAAGCAACGTATATCTGGCAAAGAAGTATGATCTGCTTCCTGTTGGAACTATGGCGCATGAGTGGATCATGTGTGTTGGACAGGGTAACCATAAGCACAATCCGGCATATTCCAACTGGTATGCCCTTGATGCGTGGGTAAAAGAGTATGGGGTGCTCAATGGAACAGCCCTCACAGATGCGATCACAACAGATTGTTTCCTGAAAGACTTCCAGCTCACATATGCGACACTTTTCAGCGGAGTAAGACACGACAGCGGCGATCCGTATGAGTGGGGCGACAAGATGATACGTCATTATGAGGAACTTGGGCTTGATCCAAAGACCAAGACACTTCTGTTCAGTGACAGCCTTGACTTTGAGAAGGCAGATAAGCTCAACAGCTATTTCAAGGATAAGATAAAGGTTGCATTTGGGATAGGAACATATATATCCAATGATACTTGTGATGAACCGCTCAACATTGTAATGAAGACCACAGCATGTAATGGTATGGACGTTGCAAAGATATCTGATGATAAGGGCAAGGGTATGTGCAAGAATCCCGATTATGTTCATTATCTCAACAGATGTATCAAGTGGCGTATGGAGAACGATAGGTAATAAATGGAGTTTTGTGAATTATGGGAAAAGTTATAATTATGACAGATTCTGCCAGTGATATATCCGAGAAGGAGGAGAAGGAACTTGGAATCAAGATCCTTCCATTTCCGGTTGTCATCGGTGGCAAATCATATCAAAGCAGAGTAGATTTTGATAACGAAGGATTTTATAAGCTCATGGCTGAGAATGATGATCTTCCAAAGACATCACAGATCACAGCTTACCAGTTTGGAGAGGTGTACAAAGAACTGGTTGAACAGGGATACACAGATATCATATATGTGAGTATCAACAAGGATGGTTCCGCCTCATATGCAAATGCGCAGCAGGCGGCAGATCAGTTTGAAGAGGAATACCCAGAGTGTGCAGGCAAATGCAGTATATATGTATTTGACGGAATAGGCTACAGCGGACAATATGGATATCCGGTTGTTGTTGCTGCAAGGATGGCTCAGGAGGGAAAAGATGTCAAGGATATCGTGTGGTATCTGAGAGAAGAACTTCCAAAGAGAAGAATATATTTCGGAATATATGGTCTCAAGTATGCGGCTAAATCAGGAAGGATTCCTAGTGCAGCTGCTTTGGTGGGAGATGCACTTGGCGTCAAGCCGATCATGAAGATCTGGGCAAATGAGATAGTCACGGCGATCAAATGCCGCGGCGAAAAGAAACTTATGTCGAAGATGGTGGATGTCACGGTTGACGAGATGGAGCCTGGTTCAGAATATCAGATCGTGTATGGCAATGATGAAACTGTGAGAGATGAGCTGACAGCCCGTATGACAGAAAAGCTTGGATATGGACCTTCAGATTATTTCCAGATCGGGGCAGCGGTTGCCTCAAATGCCGGACCAAAGGTAGTTGGAACGATCTTCAATGTGAAGGAAGACCTGCGATAATCGCAGAGCAGATATATAAGATGTAATAAAGAAAGCGGCAGGTGTCTGTATGTTGTTTATGGACACCTGCCGTTTCTGTTCTAATACATATCTGTTATTTTGACGCTATAGTTTACAAGTTTACCTTGTTAAGAGGGACAGCAGTAAGCTCATCAGTGCAGTGTACTCGCAGCCTATCGAAAATATAAACGAATTTTTGTTTAAATTATGATGTGATCAGCGTTTCAATTTCGTGGTACACTCTTGCCAGCGGCAGCCCAACAACATTGTTGTAGTCGCCGTTTATTTCCTTTACAAACAATCCGCCTTTGCCCTGGATGCCGTAACTTCCAGCTTTGTCAAATGGCTCATTTGTCGCAAGGTATTGGATGATCTCATCGTGGGATATCGGGTAGAAGGTCACGTCGGTCTTTTCGTAGAATGAACTGGATGACTTAGCTCTGCCATTCACATATATCAGGCATACACCTGTATACACTTGATGGGTCTGACCTGACAGACTGTTCAGGGTATTGTATGCATCGTCATAATCATACGGTTTTCCGAGAATCCTGCCGTTCAGTGAAACGACTGTGTCGGCTCCGAGAACTACGAACTTTTCTGGAAGTTTTTTTGCGCGTCTTCCCACATCCTCGGCAATGATCCTGTTGCACACTTCATCTGCCTTCATCTTGGCAAGGAGCATCACATATTCTGATGGAGCCATCACCTCAAGATCTTCCTCAGATAGGCTCGGACATACATCGAAGTCATATCCTGCCTGAGCCAGTAGCTCCTTCCTTCTCGGAGATCCGGAGGCGAGAATTATTTTTATGTTAGTCATATGTTATATCTCAATACTTTCCTAAAATAATTTTGTATAAACAAGATTAGCGCAAATAATATCTGTTATTGATATAGAAACTTATACACAGATCATTATTTACACATCTTGATAGCCTTCTCAAACAGAGGCAGTGAGCGCTCAACCATATCTGTTGTGGTACAGTAAGCCAGTCTCATATGTCCAGGGCACATGAAACTGTCGCCTGGAACGAGGATCAGATCAAGTTCGTGAGCTGTCATGTTACAGAACTCATTTGCATCGGCGATAGGAGTCTTAGGGAACATGTAGAAGGTTCCACCCGGCTCAACACACTCATATCCCATGGCGGTGAGTTCTTTGTACAGGATGTTCTTGTTCTTCTCATAGATTGACAGATCAGAAGTCTCATCAAGAACCTTTGCAACTCCGAGCTGTATCAGAGATGAAGGACAGTTGTGTCCTGTGAAACGTGATACCTGTCCGCACATGTTGATGATGAGCTCTGCATCCTTGCACTTAGGGTTTACAGCCACGTATCCGATACGCTCTCCAGGAAGTGACAGAGACTTGCTGAATGAGTAGCAGCAGATCGTGTTGTCGTAGAACTTTGAGATGAATGGCGAATCGGTTCCCGCAAATACGATCTCTCTGTAAGGCTCGTCTGATATAAGGTAAATGTCATGTCCGTACTCCTCCTGTTTCTCTGAGAGGATCTGGGCAAGACGTGTTATAGTCTCGGTCGAGTAAACGATTCCTGATGGGTTGTTCGGCGAATTGATGAGGATCGCCTGAACATTTGGATTCATCATATCGAGGAATGCATCGAAGTTGATCTGGAATGAAGTTGTGTCAGCTGGAACGACCTTGAGTACCGCACCTGTTCCGTCTACATATGGCACGTACTCAGGGAAGTATGGCGCAAATGTGATGACCTCGTCGCCCGGCTCAGTGACACATCTGATGGCGTGCGCCAGGGCTCCGGCAGCTCCAGATGTCATGAAGATGTCCTCAGGAACATACTCCATGCCGAAACGGCGGTTCAGTGATTCTGCGACAGCCTTTCTTACAGAGTAGATGGTAAGTGTAGGGCTGTAGCCGTGAAGTGCCAGTGAATCCTCATTCTGGATAAGATCGATAAGTCCTTTGTTGAAGTCGTCTGTGGTAGGCACAGATGGGTTGCCTATGGTATAGTTGAACACATTCTCAGCACCGATCTCAGCGGCACGCTTTGAAGCATACTGCGCAAATTCCCTGATGATGGAAGTGTTGTTTAACATTGCTGAATATTTCTTTGATATCATGGAAGTCCTCCTGTAATTTTATAGATATTGGTATATACAAAATCCGGACGGTTCATGAATGCTGCCGTCTGGCTGCGTAACCTGATGTATTTCATAATAAATACCAAATATAAATATACAGTTACAGACACAAAAAAACAAGAGGTAACAGACCGGGGAGATCTGCTGCCTCTTGTAAAAAATGAGGGGAGAGAGGATTCAAATAAATGAAAAACTCTTTACGATGTTTAGTATATCCAGGAATTGTGAAAATAATGTGTTCAAAGATTAATCTATTTATAAAGATTAATAAACAACCATAAACAAATAATAAAACGTTCACAAACTGAATGTATTTATGTATAATACAGCGTGACAGATGAAATGAGATCGTGTCTTTATTTGAGATCACAGGGCGATTAAAACAGGCTGGTGTTCAAGACAGGAAGGTTGAGAAGATGATATTTGAGACACATGGACATTATGACGATGAGCAGTTTGACGAGGACAGGGAGCAGCTCATCGCAGAATTTTTAGAAAAAGATATAGATAAGGTGATGAACGTCGGTGCGGACATGCGGTCATCCAGAAACTCGGTTGAACTTGCCGGAAAATATCCACATTTTTATGCTGCTGTAGGTGTGCATCCTAGTGAGGTGGGAGATCTCACTGAGGATGATATGCAGGAACTTAAGCAGATGACATTCGAAAATCCAAAGGTGAAAGCTGTCTCTTATACACATCTCCGAGCC
>URJU01000022.1 GCA_900548315.1 uncultured Coprococcus sp.
CGTGGGCTCGGAGATGTGTATAAGAGACAGGTATAATAATATCGGGTGTTTATGAGCGCAGCGATGCAAAGGTCAGAAAACACGAGGGGATGGAGCCATACAAGGGATTTATTGGTGACGAATTTGACACCAATGTTCACATAAATGAAAATGGCGTTCGATATATTGTTGATGTGAAGGATGGTCAGAAGACCGGATTCTTTTTGGATCAGAAGTATAATCGTCTTGCTATTCAGAAATTATGTAAAGGTGCAAAGGTGCTTGATTGTTTTACTCACACCGGTTCATTTGCACTTAACGCAGGCATAGCAGGTGCCTCAAGCGTTTTGGGAGTAGACGCTTCAGAGCTTGCTATAGCTCAGGCCAGAGAAAACGCAGTACTCAACGGACTTGAGGATACGGTTTCATTTGAGTGCAGAGATGTATTTGATCTTCTTCCAGAGTTGGAATCAAAGGGTGAAAAGTTTGATGTTGTCATACTTGACCCACCCGCATTCACCAAATCAAGAAATTCAATTAAAAACGCCGTAAAAGGTTATCGCGAGATAAATTTACGCGCCATGAAACTCGTCAAGGACGGCGGTTTCCTGGCTACATGTTCATGTTCACATTTTATGGATTTTGAACTTTTTACAAAGACTATAAGGCAGGCAGCCATGAATTCTCATGTCAGACTTCGCCAGGTCGAATTCCGTACACAAGCTCCTGACCACCCAATATTATGGGCTGCAGATGAATCTTACTATCTGAAGTTCTATATATTCCAAGTAATAAAGGAGAGATGACACAATGCAACTAATTCAGAGAAATAAGGATTCAGCATATTTACAATATGATAAATATGTAGATTATGACAATCCTATTGTCGCTGCCAAAGCAAAAGAACTTGCGGCAAACTGTAAGAGCAGCGATGAGATCATACAGGCATGTTACTATTTTGTCCGGGATGAGATTTCTCACACTTACGACAGCAATTTTACAGTTATTACGATAAGTGCCTCCGATGTTCTGGAGGCTCGAACAGGAATAAGTTACTCAAAGGCAAACCTGTTGGCAGCACTGCTCAGAGCCAACAATCTGTACACAGGTTTCTGCTATATAAGGATCAAGCACAAGGGCGGCAAACTTGCAATGCATGCACTGAATGCCGTATATCATCCGGATCTGAGAAAATGGATCAGACTGGACGCGCGAGGCAACAAGTACGGCGGATTCAATGCTGATTATACACACAATGAAACCCAGATGGGACATGAGATAGACTCGGCAGCCGGCGAATATGTGTTCAACGATCTTATCGCAGTGCCACTTCCTTCAACCATGAAGGTTCTTGAGAACAGCACCAACTTCCTCAAGATGTACTTTAACGATATGCCGGATTACGATGCTTAACGGAGAATCATAAATTATGGCAAAAAACAAACAAAAGACCATACTGCGTATATCATTTAACTCCCCTGTTGTCCTCAGTTTTGCACTCATATGCCTTGCAGCATTTCTGCTCAACTGCCTGACAAGTGGAAAGAGTAATGTACTATTGTTCGAGGTTTACCGCTCCTCGCTCACAAATCCACTCACATATGTGAGAATGTTCACACATGTACTTGGACATGCAAGCTGGAGCCACCTCATCAACAACATGACACTACTTCTTGTCATTGGACCACTTCTCGAAGAAAAATATGGATCCTCGGATCTTCTCATCGTGACTGTGACCACCGCATTTGTCACCGGTATAGTCCACTTTATATTTTTCCCGGGAACAGCACTTCTCGGTGCAAGCGGAGTTGTTTTCGCATTTATATTACTGTCATCCTTTGCATGCATAAAGGATGGCTCAATACCTCTCACATTTATTCTTGTTGCAATCCTCTATATAGGTGGACAAATCGTGGATGGGGTATTTATCAATGACAATGTATCCAACCTTACCCATATAATAGGCGGTATAATTGGCGCGTTCTTTGGCTACCTATCTAACGTCAGGAAATGACCATACTACAGGGCACGTCGCGCCTAACACATATAAAAATATTGAGCCTGTATGTATGTGATCACTTTTTATAACTATCGATCACATACATACAGGCTCGTTTTCTGTCTTCTATAGATTCAATATTTCCTGTGGTTTTTCTACTATATGGTCTGCTCCTGCAATTTCAAATTCTTTTCTGCTGCCATAGCCATAGAGTACGCCGATTGTCTGGAGCCCGCAGGCTTTTCCGCCCTCTATGTCATATCGTCTGTCTCCTATCATGACTGCCTGACCTGCATCTGCAATGTCATCTGTCAGACCATATTTCTCCCTCAGCCTATTTAGCACCTTAGATATGATGTCCTTTTTATCTGATCCCGTTCCATCAGGATTGCTTCCCACGACTACATCGAAACATTCCCTCACTCCAAACTTCTCAAGTATCCTGAGTGTGGGATCCGTAGGTTTGCTTGTTGCCACCGACAGTATACACCCTCTCTTCTTCAGCTCACTGAGAGTTTCTGCCACACCGTCATACACCTCCGCCTCAAAGAGACCGACCGTATTGTATCTTTCCCTATATTTTGCCACCATTTTCTTTGCCTGGGCATCTTCCATATGAAGTGTATTTGCAAATGAATCATACAGGGATGGTCCTATAAAACTCCGGAACACCTCCGGGCTTGGATACGGTATCTTCGCCCAATCCAAAGCATATTTTATACAGTTAAATATTCCCTCTTCGGACTTGGTTATTGTTCCATCAAGATCAAACAAAAGGTATTTATACATATATTCCTCCAACAAGCGAAAATTACATGATATCTACATCTGCCGAATAGTCTACACCATCTATCCTGAATCCAAACATGTGGTAGAAATCCTCCCAGTATCCATCGATATCCGCAATATCCTTCACATTATCATTGTTCACTGCATCCCAGTGTTCAGCCACAACAGACTGCACATCATCTCTCATCTCCCAGTCGTCCATGCGAATAAATCCGTTGTCATCAACCTGGGTATCGTCAAGTATCTTATCCATGAACAGTCTCTGCATCTGCTCAATACAACCCTCATGGAGTCCCTTCTCCTTCATTACTTTGTACAAAAGTGTAATGTACAGAGGAACAATAGGGATTGCTGCACTTGACTGAGTCACAAGAGCCTTATTTATAGCAATCTTCGCCTTGATATTAGGGAACTTTTCATTTATTATGTCCGCCGACTTGTAGAGATCCTTCTTTGCCTGACCGATCGATCCCTCTGCATATATAGGGAATGTAATCTTCGGGCCTATGTACGAGTAAGCAACCGTGATGACGTCATCAGCCAAAACACCGGCATCTGAGAGTGCCTGCATCCAGTCGATCCAGTCCTCACCACCCATAACCTTTATTGTAGCTTTTATCTCATCCTCATTTGCTGCCGGTATATGGGCATCTGTCACCGTATTGTCCTTAAGTACAAGAGTCTTATTGCTGTACTCCTGTCCAACAGTCTTGAGAACTGATGTGTACTTTGTTCCGTCAGCCATCGTCCTTCTAGGTGCAGCAAGACTGTAAACTATCATGTCCACCTTTCCCATATCTGCCTTTATTGTCTCGATGACCTGATCCTTTATCTCCTGTGAAAACGCATCACCGTTGATGGATTTTGCGTAGAGTCCTGCTCCATGAGCCTCCTGCTCGAACGCCCTTGTATTGTAGAATCCTGCTGTGGCTGTACGACGTCCATTTGACTCCTTTTCGAACATAACACCGAGTGTGTCAGCGCCGTAACCGAACGCAACAGCGATTCGTGATGCAAGTCCATAACCTGTGGATGCTCCTATCACAAGAACCTTCTTTGGTACTTTATCGCTGCCTACAGTTCCCTTCGACTTCACATATTCGATCTGATCCTTGACATTCTGAGCACAGCCTGTAGGGTGTGCTGTTGTGCAAATATAATCCTTTACTCTTGGTTCTACTACCATTTTTGATCTCCTTTTAACTCTTTATGATTCTATAATTTTATATCGCATGATATTAGTGCTCTTTATTTGCAAACTTTGTGTACTCTTGCAGCCACACAAGATCCACGGAGCCCGTTGCACCTTTTCTCTGTTTTGCTATGATGATCTCTGATATCCCCTTCTTATCAGTATCCGGGTTGTAGTAATCATCTCGATAAATAAACATTACCACATCGGCATCCTGCTCGATAGAACCGGACTCTCGCAGATCCGCAAGCACAGGCTTGTGATCTGGTCTCTTGTCGACATCTCGGTTGAGCTGTGACAATGCTATGATTGGAACATCGAGCTCCCTGGCAAGCATCTTAAGAGATCTGGACATATCAGACACGAACTGCTGTCTGGACTCAACTCTTCCGGTCGTACTCATAAGCTGCAAGTAGTCGATGATTATCAGTCCAAGCTTATTCTTGCTCTTAAGTCTTCTGCATTTGGATCTCAGCTCAGATATGGTAAGAGCCGATGTATCCTCTATAAAAAGTGGTGCTGCCGCAATATTCTCAGCGCTTGCAAGTATCTGATCCCAGTCATCCTCCGCAAGCTGTCCGGTCTGAACCTTCTGTGAATCTACCAAAGAATCCATGGCTATCATACGGGTGACGAGCTGCTCCTTGCTCATCTCCAAGTTAAATATGACTGTAGGTATCTTCTTCCTTACAGCCACATGATGTGCAATATTGAGCACAAATGCAGTCTTACCCATGGCAGGTCTGGCAGCCACCAGAATGAACTCAGAACCGTGGAGACCTGTAAGCATATTGTCAAGATCTATGAATCCGGTAGGAATACCTGTAACCCTTGTATTCTTTCGTGATGCCTCCTCGATCTGGTCTATTACATTCATGACAACTCTGTCGATAGGTTCAAAACTGTTGGATCCATTTCTCTCCTTTATGAGATTGAACACACCGCTCTCAGCTCTCTCCAGAAGAACATCTACCCCTTCCGAATCGAGATAGCAATCCTTTTCTATTCCCTCACACAGCTTTATTGCTTTTCTGAGCAGCGACTTGTCCGCCACAATCTCAGCATAATGCTTTGCATTTACTGACGTTGGAACCGCATCCATGATATCGGCAATGACACTGACACTTATCACCTCATCCGGCACATTGTTCTCCTCAAGTTTATTCTTGAGTGTGACGATATCTACAGCCTTGCCCTCCTTGAAGAGTTCGACCATATTTTCAAACAATATACCATACTGTCCATAATAAAAATCTTCTTTTGTCAGCATATCTGCCGCATCGACTATCGCATCCCTGTCCATCAGCATTGAACCGATCACAGACTTCTCTGCGTTTATATTGTACGGCAGTTTCTTTTTGGCAAATGAATCCTCCATTATGCCTCCTCAACCTTCACTGAAAGCTCAGCCTGAACCTCAGGATGGAGCTTTATCTTTACCGTAAAACTTCCTATAGCCTTTATTGCATCCTTCATGACAATCTTCTTCTTGTCGATGTCCTTACCGAGCTGACTCTTTATCGCATCTGATATCTCCTTTGTAGATACAGAACCAAATGATCTTCCGCCTTCGCCCACTTTTATCTTAACTGTGACTGATGACTTTTCAAACTCCGCGGCAAGTGCCTTTGCCTCTGCAAGGTTCTCCGCAGCTACCTTCTCATCATGTGCCTTCTTAAGTTTCAGGTCATTCAGATTCTTTGGTGTTGCCTCAAGCCCAAGTTTTTTTGGAATAATAAAATTTCTTGCATATCCTTCACTAACCTCAACCATAGCACCTTTCTTTCCAAGGCTCTTTACATCCTGTAATAATATAATTTTCATTATTATATATCTCCTTCCTTATACATCTCATTTAACAGATCGATCAGTTTCTCCTTGATGTCCTCTGCCTTTGAATTCTCAAACTGAGCTGCGGCTATATTGGCATGGCCGCCTCCGCCCATTCGCTCCATGATGATCTGTACATTCACATCATCTATCGCTCTTGCACTTATCTTGACATCATTTCCCACTTGGGCAATGACAAATGACGCTCTGACTCCCGCTATGTTGAGCATCTCATTTGCAATCTTGGCAGTAAGGACAAGTGGCGACTCAGGGCCATTCTCCGATGGCGTTATAATCGATATGGCAAATGCATCCAGAACCATCTCTGCATGGCTTACTCCCTCTGCTTTCTGTCTGTAAGTCTCAATATCTGTTCTGAACATCTTTCTCACTCGCATAACATCAGCGCCGCTCCTTTTGAGGAATGCAGCCGCCTCAAACGTCCTGACACCTGTCTTCGACAAAAAATTATCCGTATCTATGAGAATACCGGCATACATTGCGTCAGCCTCTGTAGGTCTGAGCTTGATCTTTTCGTCCATATACTGCAGCATCTCCGCTATCATCTCACATGCCGATGATGCAAATGGCTCTATATATGAGAGCGTCGCATTTGCTATTACATTCTTTGTCTGCCTGTGGTGATCAAATACCACTATGCTCTTGGCGTATGCCAACAACTCCTCGCACTCTGTGAGTGTCGGATTATTTACATCCGTCACCACCACAACCGTATCGTCATCGATAAGACTGAGTGCCTGATCGTTGTTTATGATCATATCCTCCGGATACACATTGCTGGACGCGAAACTTCCATATATCGGACTTATCGCTGATGACACCTCATTTACCACGATATGGGCTTTCTTGCCCAGCGCCGCAACCATCTTGTATATTCCTATACCTGATCCAAATGCATCCATATCAGGATTCTTGTGAGCCATTATTATAACCTGTTCCTTGGTCTCAAGCAATTCCTTAAACGCAAGAGTTTTTACTCTCGCCTTGACTCTGGTTGATTTCTCTGTTCCCTGACTCTTGCCGCCAAAGTATGTTATCCTGTCTGCCGATTTTATGACTGCCTGATCTCCGCCTCGTCCAAGGGCAAGCTCCATTGCGGATCTTGCAGCATCAAAATTTTCTATAAAACTCTTGTAATCAGTTCCAAGGCTTATGCTGAGCGTGAGCGGCAGATCATTTCCAATATTTATAGCCTTAACCTCATCCAGGAGTGCAAATTTGTTCTCCTTCAACTGGTCCAAGTATTTCTGCGGCATCACAAACATATATTTGTCCTTCTCAAGACTCTTGACTATGGCATCTACATTTGCCATATATTTATTGATCTTTCGATCCACCAGCGCAACCAGAAGTGAATGTCGCACCTCCTCAAGTGATTCAAATATCTCATCATAGTTATCTATATATATGAGTCCTGCAACCAGTTTCTGATCGTGGTTTTCCTGAGTCAGTTGATTGACAACTGTCACATCAAACATGTAAAACGCAAGAAACGTTTCTGTCTTTCCATGCTTTTTGCCGTGACTTACAGACGCATGTTCAGGAGCAGCATGACAATCATCAGTATTCTCATTTTCCTGTTCTTCGACCGATGGGTCATATTTATTCACCTGAATACGCTTTATCTCATATCTGTACTCTTTGCCGTTAAAGGCGATCTCTCCCTCTGTGACATCTTCCTCGTATGGAATATTCTCCTCTGTAACTTCCTCGAACACCTGTACAATACTGAGTTTCATCAGTTTTCTCTTACTGGTCTCTGTTATGACAGAAAACTTATCATTTACCCATACAATTTTTCCCGACTCATCCAACAGAGCATAAGGAACAGGGAACTCCTTTATAAGCTCCTTCTGCATCTTACCGTGCTCCATGGCAAACTCCACATATCTGTCGCGTTCAAGAAGATTCATCCTAAGAAACGTGAATACAACTATTACACCATATACCAATGTAAATATCGTTGCGATTATCCCGGCACCTACGCCTACAAAATACATGAAAACTGTCATCAGACAGAAAAGTCCTATAAGATACACAGGCACCTGCCTGTAACGATTGTACACGCCGTTTATATCTCTCTTTTCATTCATCGGTAATAACCCTTAATCCTTCCGTCCACAATATAATCTGCAAAAACCTACATACTTAATAAGTATAACATTGTGCAAATGTGATTACAAGAATGCCACAAAAAAACAGGTACACATATGCCATGTACCTGTCTCTTTTTCGTCTGTATATAAATTAACCGTTGATCCTTGCAAGAAGTTCCTTGCCAAGTTCCTCATTGCCCGGCTTGCCAAGGAGAGCGAACATGTTCTTCTTGTAGCTCTCAACACCTGGCTGGTTGAATGGGTTTACACCAAGTGTGTAACCGCTTACGCCACATGCGAACTCAAATGTATAGAACAACTCTCCGAGTGTAAACTCATCGATCTTGTCGATGTTGATCTGGATGATAGGTATTCCGCCATCTGCATGTGCAAGGATTGTTCCGTTCATTGCACTCTTGTTAGCGAAATCAACCGTCTTGCCTGCAAGATAGTTAAGTCCGTCAAGGTCTGAGTCCTCAGCCTCCATGATAATCTCACATGTTGGGTTTACAACATTGATAACTGTCTCGAAATGATTCTGTGAACCCTGCTGTATAAACTGGCCAAGTGAGTGAAGGTCTGTTGTGAAGTCTGTGGCTGTTGGGAAAAGACCCTTGCCATCCTTACCCTCGCTCTCGCCGTAGAGCTGCTTCCACCACTCTGATACATAGTGAAGTGCCGGCTCGAAGTTTGCAAGGATCTCTATCGACTTACCCTTGTTGTACAGTACATTTCTTACTGCTGCATACTTCATAGCGTCTGAATCGTCGAAGTCCTGTGCAAGACAATCCTTTCTTGCTGAAGCTGCGCCTTCCATAAGCTTATCTATATCGGCACCACTTACTGCTATTGGCAGAAGACCAACTGCTGTGAGAACTGAGAATCTTCCTCCTACATCATCAGGAACTACAAATGTCTCATAGCCCTCCTCTGTTGCAAGTGTCTTAAGAGCTCCCTTTGCCTTGTCTGTTGTGGCATATATTCTCTTTGCTGCGCCTTCCTTACCATACTTCTCAACAAGTTTCTTCTTGAAGATTCTTGATGCGATACCTGGCTCTGTTGTTGTACCTGACTTTGAGATGATGTTGATAGAGAAATCTCTGTCTCCGATCACCTGAAGCAGGTGAGCCATGTATGTACTGCTTATGTTAGATCCTGCATAATAAATCTCAGGAGTCTTACGGATTGACTTGTCAACTGAGTTATAAAAGCTGTGTCTTAAAGCTTCGATGGCTGCTCTTGCGCCCAGGTAAGAACCACCGATACCGATTACTACGAGCACATCTGAGTCTGACTGGATCTTGGCTGCTGCCTTCTTGATTCTGGCAAACTCTTCCTTATCATAGTCTACCGGAAGATCGATCCATCCAAGGAAATCATTTCCCTCACCTGTCTTGTTTACAAGTGTTGCCTTTGCAGCTACAACCTGATCCTTGATCGCTGCGATATCAGCGTCTGTAGCCATGGCTTTTGCATTCTTAAAATCGAAACTTACTGTCTGTGCCATTACTTTTCTCTCCTTACTTGTATTAAATTTTTCACATTGTCTCAATTTTAGCAAATAGGTATACCATAATCAACTATTAATCTCAAAAAACTCCCCCAAAGCCATAACCGGTTTGGAGGAGTTTTCAATTATAACCATGTATAAAGCACTACTTCACTGTCACTTTGATCCTTGCACACACACCGTTGTCAGCCATTACATAAACCGTACATGTGCCCTTGCCCACTGCCTTGATGACTCCCGTCGGCGAAACAGTTGCCACCTTTGCATTGGATGTTATATAGAATTCATTCTTCAGGAAGTGTCTTAATGCCTTCTTCTTTGGATTCTCAAGTCTAACCTTCTTTATGATCCTGAATGTCTTACCCTTTGCAAGGCTTACTGAAGTCTTGTTTACAGTAACTGCCAGGGCATTTGTCCTTGATGCATAAGGCATCGCAACATGTACTATGTTTGTCTTGCCAAGATATACCTTTCTGCCGCCTGACATCTTGTATGCAACTGTAAAGTACTTGTATGCACGCTTGCTGTTGAGACTCTTATCAGCATATTTCAGGGATTTTGTGACATTACCAAGCTTATTAAAATTGTTCTTTCCATTACAATAAGACCAATATACATCATATCCTGTTGCACCTTTGACCTTATCCCATGTCAGATTTATCCTTGTTCCTGCTCCCTTTCCTCTCATAACAAAGAACGGAAGATTCTTCTTACAAAGCTCTGTACCACTAAGCTCAACATTTGGAGCTTTCTTTATAACCAAACGTCCAACAGCAAATGTTATATTGTAGTTTGGATTTGCGCCCTGTTTCTGACTCGGCGTGATCGTGTATGTTCCGGACTTCTCACCAGCAGCTCTCTTGAGAACAATTCCTGTAAGCCTGTCCTTACCAACAAGTCCCTCAGCTTTGAATGTAAATCTCGGATCCGCCTTGCCTTCATATTTCGATGCATCATTTGCAGTCACTCTCACAGCTTTTCTATTTACCGTAATCGTAACTTTCGCAGTCGCTGCCTTATAGTTCTCATTTGCTGCAACGGATACTGTCACAACCGCTTTGCCCGCACCTACTATAGTTACTTTGCCCGTGCTGTCCACTTTGACAACTTTTGTATTGCTGCTCACAAATGTTTTTTTGTCATTTCTGCTGCACTTTACATTGAGTGCAAACTTTGCATCCCCATATGTCTTTGCTGTCACCTTGCCTACTTTGAGAGTTGTTGCTGCTGGAATTATCTCTCTCTTTGCAACTGTGAACTGAACTGGCTGTGTTACATACTCATTGTAATTGGTTGTAGCACAAACCTTGGCATACATATAATATGTGCCCGGCTCTGCTGATCTTGAGTTCTCCCACAACGTGCCTTCTGTATTGCTGTTCTCCGTTGTGTAGTAATACTCTACAACAGGATCGCCATTTGCACCTATAACCTTTGGTCCTTCTATGCTGTCGCCAAATGTATAGTCGCTGACGCTGAGTTCTGCGCTCTGGTCAAGTCGCTTTATTTCAAATGCCACCTGAGCAGTTGTATTCCCTATCTTTGCAACCGCCCTGTATGTTCCTGCATTTGTCGGTGCAGTCTCACTCGCAGTATATTCCGTATCTCCTGTTCCTTCATATAATATCTCAAGCCTTGCTCCTGTTGTCTCTGTCACATAATCATTGTATGTAAGGCCTGCATATTCTTCACCATTATACTGGCTGTCCTCAGCAGTCATTGAAAATACCATCGGTCTGCCGCCCTCAAGCTGGTATCCGCACATTTCAACATTCTCTGTCTCAGAGCAATATGCGCTTATCATATTGCCCTCGTCACCATATGGAACATACTGCCAGTCATGTGTATGTACCATCTTCACCATTATATTTTCCAGAGTATAATTGGCTGCCGCCCCAGTGCCATTCAGGGAAACAGTATAGTTTGCTATAAACTTCGGAGCCTCAACTGACGTACTATGTGCATATACTGAGTAATCTGTCTTGTATTCAAGTGTTTCTCCATCTACAAGTCCTGTGAATTCAACTCCGCTGATATACATGTGACCATACATCAAAATTTTATCTGCTGTGATCGTTTTCTTTTCGATAGTCACAGTCACATCACCAAATACCGGTGAACACTCATCTGCTGTAACAAGGTAATACACCTTATATGTTCCGGCATTTTTAAGCTCAGGAACCGCCTGTGTGTACGGCTCATCTTCTGCCAGCGAATAACGGATAGAAACTCCCTCCAGACCATCTGCAATTGTAACAGATGGGCTATGTATCAATCCATCATAAGTGCAGGTTGTATCTTCCGCAGTTACTCCGGCGATCAGATCACGTGAGACTACCTTGGCATCTGACCACAATGAAGCTGGTTTTGTCATATTAGCCACGTATCTTGTGCGAACATATACCCTCTGATTCTCTTCAAGTCCTGAGATAACATAATTATCTGACACATTCAGATCATCGAGAACTGTCCAGGTCGCTCCATCCGTCGAATACTGATACTGCTGTCCGCCAAGCGGGCTTACAGTCACAGAATCGCCAGTCACGCTTACTATCTCAACGCCTTCGCCGTCTGCAGCACTTTCCATATCGGCTGGTGTTGGATTCTGTATGTCTGCAAGAGTCTTCGGTGCAGATGGTGCCTCCGGTCTTGCTGCAACAGTTATATCAGCAGGTGTATCCTGACTGTCTTTCTTGCTGATACTTATATTTTTACCAAACAAACTATATGATACGTCGTTATCATCTGTTCCCTCAAGAGCTATATCACCGTACATATCACTCACAATGTCATATGACTCGCCATCAACAGTGATGATATATGATGTATCGCCATCAAGCTCTGTCAGCTTTTCTGTTATATAATCAACCTGTCCTGTAACAGCGCCTACCTCTGCTACTGCTCCAACGCTGAATTTGAAACCTATATGTCCGCCATCTTCAACATTTGTCCATGACATTGTCAATCCCGAATCTGTTCCTTCAACCAAGGAGGCAACACTCTGGCCATTTATTTCAGCAGTTTCCTTTATGTAGGTTGACGAGACAGTATTGTATGCAAAAATCTTTCTTTCTCTGAAATTGCCGATCCAGTAACAACTTGCCTGTGTTATCGGTGCAAGTACAAATGACGGAGTCTCATCTGTCGCGTCCGCCAATTTAGCGACTCCCATCATCGCCATCTGCTGTAATTCTCCATTCTTGACAGTGGCAGCAAGCACCGCTTTATCTGCACTGTCAGAGCTTGTGATTTCATTTCCAATATTCGCGTCAGCTCCTATAGCGAATGAGTGCTGCCCCTCCTTTAGTTCCGCATCGAAGATCAGGTCATGTGTATTCATCGGATCAAATGACAATCTTAAAGCTGTGAGATCTGCCACTGATGGTGATGATGATGATACGGTTTCACTCGAAGGTTCTGCATCACTTCTGCTATACATCGCCCAAGTTTTCGTATAGCTTGTTCCAAGCATATAGTTCTTTCCGTCCTTGGTATACAAGCCAACAATATCAAACCCATTGCCATTGGCCATATATGCCATAACGCCATTGCTTATATACCAACATTCATTCGCCTTTGTCCACATATTTCCTTTGTCGCTGGAAGGAAAAACTGCCTTTACCGCTCTGCTGGCTGTGCCATCCACCACGCACCTGTACCAGTATCCATGAGTCGGGGTGAACGTATATGTACTACCATTTGCACCTTCAATATCTGTAAATGGTCCACGCTTACTGGTTGCGCTCTGCCACTGATATGTTGCAGCTTCCCCTGTCACGTCCATAACGAGAGTGATCGAACTCTTTGTCATATTCTTGCCATATGGATATCCATTGTTCATGAATACAACTTCTTCCTCCGAAGGATCTGTATTGCCTCCGCCTGAAAAGCCACCAATCTGGAATGTTATTTCATTGCCGCTGGCGTCCACGATCTTGCCCGCATTCAGATCAATACTTCCTATGTAAATATCAGGGAATACATAACCATTGTAATATGTCCACGTATACAGATAATACACACCTGTGATACCCATATCTATTCCCTCTCCGGAAATGATATCCGTTCTGTCATATGTACCCGAACTCCTTGAGAACGAGTTCTCTGTTATCCAGCCTTTAAATCCGCAGCCTTCAGGTGACTCGGCACTCGCCCATCCACTGTACCTATGGCTGTTCAGATAATCACCAAAGTTTGTGAGATCTCCAGTCGAGAACTTCTCAGACTGAATGCCAAGCTTACAGCTCGCACTGGCATAACC
Source organism: uncultured Coprococcus sp. (assembly GCA_900548315.1). Lineage (GTDB taxonomy): Bacteria > Bacillota > Clostridia > Lachnospirales > Lachnospiraceae > Coprococcus. The sequence continues at coordinate 13,678 of URJU01000022.1, forward strand.
GCTGGTCGTCCAACCCCACTTGAGACCTCTCAGATGTCCATCTGTGCTGACATCCACGTCTGTTACTTTGATATTCTCCATAGCCGCTGCATAGGCAGTATTCTTACCGCCTATCGAAATCAAACACGTTATGACCATGAAAGCTGCCATGAGCCATGCCATAACTTTTCTACATAGATTTCTTTCTTTCATACACTTCCCTCTCTTTCTCAATAAAACCTCTTTTTCGTGTGTCCGTTAATGTTTTCTCTCTGCAACCACTACCTCCTGTTAATTCTTGACTCTTTCCCTTTAACAATTTATGATAATTATAATTCGTACATCAATGTTCAAGTCAACAATAATTTTGCGATATTTATGCAATATTTACAATTTTTTTTGTCTATTTTTAAGGGGGATCAATTTGAATCGCGCAAATAAAGATCTGTATCAAATTGGCGAAGTCACTAAAATGCTTGGAGTGACAAGAAGGATGCTGTTAAACTACGAAGACCTGGGGCTTCTGACACCCGCATACAAAAATGAGAGCAGTGGTTTCCGCTACTACTCTGCCGATAACATCGTACATATACGAATCATAAAAGTTCTTCAGGGACTTGGATTATCACTGTCTGAGATTAACAAATATTTCAATAACACCGAAAAACTTGAGGATGTCATTGAACGTATGACCACGCTCCGCTCTCAGCTGGATCTGTGCATAGCCCAGCTTCAGCTGCGTCAGTCCCAGACATCAGAACCGGAGATCCGTTTTATCACTCTGCCCTCATTCACTGCATTTTGTCAGGAGTTCAAAGACTCTGATCTGTCCATAAAAACTGAAGATCTGCGCAAGGCCTTTATCGAGGCAACAAAAAAATATCAACTGGACACCGCAGGCAAAATGTGTACAGAGGTTTTTATCGAATCAACATCAGCCGGAAGATATGTCATACCTGTCGCTGCAGATCCTGACGCCAACGACGAACACATAAAAAAAATGCCACAGACTGCAGCTATCTGTATATACTATCGTGGTCCATATGAAAATTTCGACACCGTCCAGAAGAAACTATTGGACTATGCAAAAGAAAACAATCTTGCGACCTGTGGTTATTTTCGCAATACATTTATGGAGGGTCCTCCAACCCACGGAGCAAATAAAGATGCTTATATCACACAGATCGCACTGCCAATCTGTCATTTAAAGTAAAAACAATTAAAATAAAATCATAAACACTTATACGCAAAAGCTCTCCGTGCAGACCGGCATGATCCGCGCAGAGAGCTTCTGTTTCTGATACTGCTATTCAAATTTCATCTCATTCAAAGACCTGAACTCATATCCCTCCTTCTCCAGGTTTGTGAGAACCGTATCAAGTGCCTGCGCATTTGACGATGACACATTGTGTATGAGCGGAATTGCCCCAGGATGATAGTATTTCGCAAAATGATCAATGACGTAGTCCGTCCCCGGCTGGTTGTTCACATCATAATCAAGGTAAGCCATACTCCAAAAGATGGTCTTGTACCCCATATCCTTGGCCAGCTGCAGAACCTGCTCACTGTACTCACCGCTCGGCGGTCTGAAATACATATCCATTTCATACCCAGTCTCATTCCTCATAAAGTCTGAGCACTCCTTTAACTCACTTTTCTGCTCCTCCACACTCTTCTCCGGCATGCACGGATGATGCACCGTGTGGTTTCCCACCTGATGTCCCTCCTCCTTCATCCTCTTTACTATATCCGGATTGTCCCTTATATAAGTCATCGTCACGAAAAAGCATCCTTTTGCATCATGTTTCTTCAAAACATCCAGCATCTGATCTGTGTATCCATTCTCATACCCGCAGTCAAATGTCAGATACATCACTTTTTCGCCTTTTTCCGCGCAAAACCTATCTACATAATACGCATCATACTGTTCCAGTGGAAAACTGTTATCGCATCCACTCATCCCATGATTCTTATCCCTTACTATGTACCACGAATATTTCTTTGTTGGAATCGCGCCGTAATCCCTTAATTTCGTGACATTCTCCAAATCTCCCCCGTTTTTTTCCGTGTTATCCCCATTATCATCAGTCTTCTGATCATCATCTGATCCTGCCTGATCTTTTTTTGCATCACCTTTCCTCTCTGCTCCAGTGTCCACACAGGCCGCATCACCCGGAGTCGCGGTCATCTTATCCAGATCCGCCTTATCATAGATAGAACACCCCGTCAACATGCCAGCAATGCAGACAGCACATATTCCAACTGCTATTTTTCTTTTTTTCAGCACACTCAATTTCTTCAATTACTACTGTTTCCACCCTGAATTTATTGACTCACCTACCCATCCGCAAGTATTTTCTGCATCATTTTATCAAGCAGTCTGTCATAATCCTCTCCGGCATCTCCGCCCGTACCACCGTCATCAGATCTTATTTCTTGTTTCCGGCGCACGTTATCTGTGTGCTTTTTGCTGCAGTTCTTAACACCACTGTCACTGCATACGACCCGCGGCGCACCCCCTGCATCACTTTCCTCATCTTTCACCATACCTCCAGCCACTTCCGCAGCAGCTGCCTGTCTTCTGTCTTCCCTGCAAAACCTGTTCATCAGACTGTTGCCCAGATAATTCATTACACTGTCTCGCAGCGTCTTTATATACAACGACGGATTCCACTGGTTATAAGCCAGTAGCAATACCATATCCACAGCCAGCGCACTCACCAGCAGTTTCAACGTCTCACCGCCGTCACCTACTACATAATATTGATATATCGCCGCAAATATGCCTGTCCCGGCAGCTATCACCCCAAAATTTTTTACGAACGCATTCCACGCACGCACAGATATCGGCCCTATTTTCAGTCTGTCTATGTACTTGTCCACAAATGCCGCAGTGTCCCGTACCTCCACATCCAGCGATCTTATATCCTCATACCGTTTTCGCATTTCAGCCAATGCCCTTTTTCTGGTTCTTCCCATAAACTCAGACTCCTTTATCAGTCGTCCAAGGCAGCCAGCCATGATCATTCGTCCGACAACTCCCATAAATCCACACATCACTATCACATACACACATACATTCTGACTCAATAAAGTTTCAAACATAGCTAATCTCTCCTCTTTGATTTCAATTATTTTGTCATGTCATCCCCCTCATATCCGTTTGGCCGGTCCGGATGGTAGTATTATATGAGCGGCTTTCCCGGGTATACAATTATTTTCGTTCGACAAATGTTTGGATTTTGTGCTCTTTTCTGTTATTATATAGTGCGAAGAATGCGTAGGATCTCAGACAGTCAACGCATACACGAATATAAAAATGATTGGCAAAGTACAATAAGAAAAGAGGTATTGTTATGGTTTATAAGACTAAAGGAACTTGTTCTGTTGAGATATCTTTTGATGTGATAGACGGAAAGCTTCACAATGTTAAATTTACCGGAGGATGCAACGGCAATCTCAAGGGTATAGGTGCTCTTGTCGAGGGCATGAAACCCGAAGATGTGATCGAGAGACTTGAGGGTACCACCTGCGGATTCAAGTCGACATCCTGTCCGGATCAGCTGGCTCAGGCTCTCAAGCAGTATCTGGCTACAGCATAAAATTCAGGAGGATTAACAATCATTATGAAGAGAATTATACTGACAGGCGGAGGAACCGCCGGACATGTCACTCCAAACATGGCCCTCATGCCTGAACTTAAGAAACATGGTTATGATATTCAATATATCGGTTCATACGATGGCATGGAGAAAAAGCTTATAGAAGATATGGGGATCCCTTATCACGGAATCTCTTCAGGAAAGCTAAGAAGATACTTCTCAATGAAGAATTTCTCTGATCCTTTTAAGGTTCTCAAGGGTATCTCTGAGGCAAAGGAACTCATGAAGGAACTGAAACCTGATGTGGTATTTTCCAAGGGTGGTTTTGTCACTGTCCCTGTTGTATTTGCAGCGCACTCGGCAGGTATCCCTGTCATTATCCACGAATCGGATATGACACCCGGACTTGCCAACAAACTGGCTCTTCCAAAGGCTACAAAGGTATGCTGCAACTTCCCTGAGACAAAGGATCTGTTCCCGGATGGCAAGGCTGTTGTAACCGGAACTCCTATCAGAGAGGAACTCTTCCGCGGCGACTCAGCATTCGCATACAATTACTGCGGATTCACTGACAGCAAACCAGTCCTCCTCATCGTGGGCGGAAGCTCAGGAAGTGTGATAATCAACAACGCAATAAGGGAAAATCTCGACAAGCTGCTGGAGACCTTCAATGTCATCCACCTCTGCGGCAAGGATAATCTGGACGAAAGCCTTAAGGATAAGAAGGGATACGTTCAGTATGAATATGTGAAAAAGGAACTGGCAAGCATGCTGGCACTCTGCGATATCATAATCTCCAGAGCCGGAGCAAATGCTATATGTGAGCTTCTCGCTCTCAGAAAGCCAAACATCCTAATCCCATTGTCAAAGGCTGCCTCCCGTGGAGACCAGATACTGAACGCCCAGTCATTTGAGAATAGCGGCTACAGCTGCGTGATCCAGGAGGAAGAGCTGAATACCGACACACTGTTCGCTGCTATACATGAGGTATACAACAACAAGGACAAATATATCCAGGCGATGGAATCCAGCAACCTTGCTGATTCAACAGGAATGATCGTCAACATGATAGAGGAACTTGTAAACAGCAACGACTGATATTGTTCTGTTCGAGTATATGAATAAATCCATCTGCTCTCAATATAAAATAACCTCCAAACCAAGTAGTTTTTCCTACATCAGTTTGGAGGTTATTTTTCTTTTAGGGGTTCCCTTTATTCACTTATTATCTATTAATTGCACAGAGCCTGTACAACCGCAAGTGCCATGTTCTCGTCACAAGCTGTATCGTCTATATACCATGTGACCGTTCCTGTATATCCACCGTTGTTGTTAGGCTTATAATTGAATACTACCTTAAGCGTCTTATCAATGTATGTTCCATCCGAACCGAACTTGGCAAGATCCATGCTGACCTTGGTTCCATAGAAAGTTATGGTGTATCCACCGGTTCCATTGCTCTCGTAGTACCATACAGTTGTCTTTGCTTTGTTCTCAAGTGCTGATCCATATGTTGTGCCCGGATCATATATCTTCTTGATTCCGTTATCCTTGTATGTGTACTTTATCTGGCTGTTCTTTGCATCATCTACACGTTTCTTCGCCTCATCATTCGTTCGGTACTGAATATTACCTTTGACAAATGTCTGAGCAGTCTCCGGCAGGATCAGATAAACTCCACCACATAAAGCCGCAACCACAATGATTGCAATTAAAACCTTAACAAATGCTTTCATACTTATCTCTCCTATCCAATAAAAATATTAATTTAATCTGTCTCTTAT